>CBIMKN010000007.1:0-16953 GCA_966244515.1 uncultured bacterium | reverse complement strand
TTCGAGGAGTGCGCAAAGATGATTGTGTTGCCGCCCTGCTCGCCAAGGAGCGCAGAGTCCACGTACCTCGCGGGACCGTTCTTGAGAAGTTCGTCGAGCGCCGTGATATCGCGCGTCTCGGGATTCTGCACTTCGAGATCGAGATCGATCGCGGGTATAAGGATGCGCTCCGGCTCCACAGCCTCCTTGTCGCCGAGCTCAGGAAGGTTTGAGAGTGCGACAGTCTCCTGGGAGAGGGTCTCGCTCGTCACTTCATGCACGGGCGCAGTACCGTCCACATAATCCGGGACAAATCCGATCGAATCCGCTGCGGAAAGCGAGAGGAAGAAGATCACGACAGCCGCCGACATAAAGACGGCCTTGGGTGGCTTGTTTCGCGGCTCAACAGAGCCGTGCGAATGATTCATATGTATAATGATACATATTTTTACTGATTTGTCAATGGTAGTACTTGACAAACGCCCGTATTTATGTAAATATGCCGAGCATGACTGATACACATCAGAAGCCGGCTTCGAAGACGAGCGGCACGAATATGCTCGCGAATATTCTCGCGATCATCGGTTCTGTCATCCTCGTTATCATCGTTATTTGGGGCCTGATCCATCTCCTCTCCATCTCGGGAGGCTTTTTCTCTTCCCTTTTCAAGAATTCGAACACCATCACCGTGACAGCGCCGAAGGAAGTCACGTCCGGCGAGTCATTCGCGATCTCGTGGAAGCACAAGACGAGCGAGAAAGGGATGTACGCGATCATGTATCCGTGCACTGAGGGACTTCGCTTCGCGACTCCGGGCCCCGACAATGCGCTCATCACCATGCCGTGCGGCGCTGCCTTTGGCGTCGGTCAGGCGACGACGAGCGCGAGCATCATGCCGATGCTCGTCGGCACGACCTCTATCAAGACACCGCTCTCGGTGCTCTTCATTCCGAGTGCGACGTCGTCCACGCCCGTGGAGGGCACAGCGACCCTTACCGTGAACACGGCAGAGAAGCCGTCGATGCCTGAGCCTATCGTCACGCCAGCTACATCGACCCCTACGCAGCAGAAGCCGGAGACGCCGAAGCCGACGACGCCTGTCGTAAGCGGCCCGGGCGATCTCGCGGTCTCGATCACGTCGGTCAATGTCGACCAGTACGGCAACGGTACGGTGACCTTCAATATTTCGAACATCGGTTCAGGCGCGAGCGGCAGCTACTACTTCACCGCGCAGCTCCCTACCGCGCAGCCGTACACGTACACGTCGCCGACACAGATGTCGCTCAGCCCTGGCTCCTACATCGTCAACACGCTTCGCTTCAGCGCAGCGGTCCCCGGCAGCATCTCCGTGAACGTCGATCCTGCCAACACGGCGCTCGAGAGCAATGAGAACAACAACACCGCCACTCAGTACGTCTCAGGTACGTATCCGAGCAATTACAACTACCCGAACTATCAGCAGAATTACCAGTACGGCCAGCAGTACTACAACCAGTACAACCTGCCTGCGCAGCCAGGCTACCAGCCGTACTACGACATCTACAATTACCCGTACGTCTACTAAGACGCAGCGAAGGATCAAAAAGGGCGCCTCTCGGCGCCCTTTTGCTTTCTGATTCACGAGCTAGATGTCGAGCGTCGCTTCTTTCGCGTGACTCTGGATGAATGATTTGCGAGCCGGGACGTCGGTACCCATGAGCATGTCAAAGATCATGTCGGCCTCTTGGCCGTCGTCGATCGAGACCTGCTTGAGGATGCGGCGAGCGGGGTCCATCGTCGTCTCCCAGAGCTCTTCGGAGTTCATTTCGCCGAGACCTTTGTAGCGCTGCACCGATACTTTCGGCTTGCGAGCCTTTGTCTTTCCAGCGACATCCTCCTCTTGTTCTTCTTCTGGCTCATCGCCCGCTGCTTCCGATTCAATAGGAAGATCCTCGCCGACGAGCGAGATGCGCTCTTCATCGGAGTATGCATAGAAGACCTCTTTCCCCTTTTTGATCTTGAAGAGCGGCGGCTGCGCGATGTAGAGATAACCGCCTTCGATCACCGGCCTGAAATGGCGGTAGAAAAGCGTGAGGAGAAGCGTACGGATGTGTGCGCCGTCCACATCGGCATCGGTTGCGATGATGAGCTTGTGGTAGCGAAGCTTTTCGATGTTGAAGATGTCGCCGATAGCGGTACCGAGCGCGACCACGAGATTCTTGATCTGCTCAGATGCGAGCATCTTATCGAGGCGAGCTCGTTCGATGTTGAGGATCTTGCCTCGGAGCGGGAGGATCGCCTGCGTGCGGCGATCGCGGCCCATCTTGGCAGTGCCGCCTGCGGAATCGCCCTCCACGATGAAGAGCTCTGCTTCTTCAGCCGATTTCGTCTGACAGTCGGCGAGCTTGCCGGGAAGCGTCATGCCATCGAGCGCGCCTTTGCGCAGGATGGAATCCTTGGCTGCCTTTGCGGCTTTGCGCGCCTTCATCGCGAGCGTGATCTTGCTGATGATCGCGCGAGCTTCGTCGGGATTCTCTTCGAGGAACGTCGCAAATGCTTCGCCGAACACCGTCTCGGTAGCACCGCGCGCCTCGACTGAGCCGAGCTTGCCCTTGGTCTGGCCTTCGAACTGGATCTCGCGAAGTTTTACCGATACGACGGCCGTGAGTCCTTCGAGCACGTCATCACCTGTGAAGCTTTCGCTGCCGCCATTTTTTGCATTGATGGATCGTGTGAGCGCGGTCTTGAAGCCGGTCACGTGCGTGCCGCCTTCCGCGTTGTATATATTGTTGGCAAAAGCATAGATGCGCGAGGTTATGTCATCGACATACTGGAGCGCGATCTCGACCTGGACGTCATCCTGTTCTTTCTCAATATAAAATATCGTCCTGTGTATCGGTTCGAGGTGGTGATTCTGAAATCCGACGAGCGAGCGCAGGCCTCCTTCGAAGTAGAAGGTCATCGACGGCGCATCGATACCGAGCTCGCGGATGTAAAAGACGCTCTCATCGTCGACCTTCTCTGCATTGCGCAGATCGAGGATGGAAATGCGCAGCCCCTTCACGAGGTACGCCTGCTGGCGCATGTGGCTCACGATCGTATCCCAATTGAAACTTGTGTCGGGGAATATCGAACCATCGGGCTTGAAGGTGATGATCGTGCCGTGCAGTTTCGAGCTGCCGACCTTTTTCACCTTGCCTGTCGATTTGCCGCCGTCCTTGTACTCCTGTACATGCTCGCCGCCATCACGGTGGACGACCGCACGGACTTTCGTAGAGAGCGCGTTGACGACCGATGCGCCGACGCCGTGGAGACCTCCTGATACCTTGTAGCCCTCGCCGCCGAATTTACCGCCAGCGTGAAGCGTCGTCATGATCGTCTCAAGCGCAGAGACCTTCGTCTTCGGATGGATATCTACCGGGATGCCGCGGCCATTGTCGGCGACGCGCACTTTGTTGTCGGGAAGAAGCGCTACTTCGATGTCATTGCAGAAGCCGCCCATGGCTTCGTCGCGCGAGTTGTCGAAGATCTCCCAGATGAGGTGGTGGAGGCCTGAGGTACCAGTGGTACCGATGTACATGCCCGGCCTGCGACGCACCGCCTCCAATCCTTCGAGGACGGTGATGTCGGCTGCACCATACGAACTTCCGCCCTTTTTCGGGGCGGCTTCAGCGGCCTTTTTTGCCTTAGTTTCAGCCATAAATCAGTACCTAGAGTATAGCAAAAAATCACTCCCATCGCCAGGGCCTACATGCACGTTTATCGCACTTCCCACCCCTCTTTTGCTACCGCGGCGTTCACACTCTCCATGCGCTCCGCGGCCTCACCATCGGTGAGCGTCTTGTCGAACGACTGGAAGACGAGCCGGAACGCATACGAGATCCTTTCGTCCTTGGCGAATTGATCGAAGAGCGAGATGCGCACCAAAAGACTGCCCGCAGCGTCTCGGATGGCAGCGAGCACATCGTCGGCACTTGTGCCCTCCGGTACCCATAGCGCAATGTCGCGCACGATGAATGGATATTTTGAGAATGGCTGGTAGCGCTCCGCCTGCGTGAACGGATGCCTCTCATATACCTGCGCATCACCTGCGGCCGAGAGCTGCTCGTCCAGCATTTTCTTGTAGTCATCTGCAGACTTCTGTCCCTTCTTCTTCTCAACTGCCAACTCCACGACGATCTCTTCCTCTCCGCCCTTCCACACCGTGCCAATCTCAAAAAGCTTCACCTGAGCTACGCCGAGTAGATCTTTGTTGCGCACATTGCGCTCGAGTGCCTCCTGAAGCGATTCAGAAAGATCGCGCCGCAGGTACGGCTTCACGCCGTCCACCTTATTCAGAACGACCCTATCGCCCTTTGTGGTAAATACAGACGTGAACACCTCACTGAATCCTTCCTTGGTGAGGAGAGCGCGGATGTGTTCGCTCCGTGCGAAATCCTGATTGATCTCGGGCTGCTGAGGTAATCGGGGGAGTTCCACGGTAGGCACGTGCTCGTATCCTTGGATGCGCGCGACTTCCTCGACGAGATCCTCTGGTATTGCCAGGTCGAGCCGCTCGAATGGCACGTGCACCGTAAAGTCCTCTCCGGTCTGCACATGCGCGAGATCAAGGCGCATGAAGACCTTTGCGATATCCTCCGGCGTGAATGCAGTGCCAAGTACGCGGTTCACATGACTCACTGACACGCTCGCAGTGCGGCTCTCTTGCGCGACCGGGTACTCATCCGCAAAACCGACGAGCTCGCCGCCTGCAAGCTCGAGGATAAGATCCGCCGCAGCGCGCATGCCGTACGATGCAAGCTCCGGAGAGATGTCCTGTTCGAATCGCGACGATGCATCGGTGCGGAGCTTCAGCGCCTGCGCGGTCTTGCGCGCCGAGACGCCATCGAAATTTGCGGACTCCATGATGATATCTGACGTCTCCTCCGTGATCCCAGCGGGCGCTCCGCCTTTGACTCCCGCGATGCCGATCGCCGAATCCGCACGAGCATCAGAGATGACGAGCATAGAGCTGCCGAGCGTGTACTCTTTGCCATCGAGCGCCACCATGCGCTCGCCCTCGCGCGCCTTACGTACTTCGATCGAGTACGCGCCGTCCTTCTCGATGAGCTGCCCCGCATCAAAGGCGTGCAGCGGCTGACCGAGATGGAACATGATGTAGTTCGTCGCATCGACCACATTGTTGATACTGCGCTGACCTGCGCTCTCGAGCGCTTTCTTGAGCCACTCGGGCGAGTCTTTCACATGCACGCCCTTGATATACCCCGCAATATAGCGTTTGCAGAGCGAGGGTTCCCGTATCGCGATTGCCACCGCATCAGTCTTTTTTGAAAGATCGGGCGCGTGCCTGAGCGGGTCTCGTTTCAGAGGCATCTCCAGTATCGCAGAGACCTCTTTGGCGATGCCGCGGATCGAGAGGCAGTCATGCCCGCGATTCGGCGTCACCTTCACATCGAGCACGTCGTTCTCCACGCTCTCGATCTCAAACGCATGGAATGTGAGTGCATCCGCAAGCGCGGCGCTACCTGGCAGCGGCGCATCAAAAAATGTCTGGAGCCAATCACGCGAGATTTTCATACACTAAAATTGATTGATGAAGCGCAGGTCTGCGGAGTGCATGTGCCGCACATCGTCGATGCCCCACCGGAGCATGGCGAGTCTGTCGAGACCCATGCCGAATGCGAATCCACGGTACTTTTGAGGATCTACGCCGGCATTTTGCAGCACCGACGGGTGCACCATGCCTGCGCCCATCATCTCGATCCATCGATCGCGCAGTTTCTCTGGCGCGCTCTCACCCACGAGCCGCATATCCACTTCCACGCCCGGTTCGACGAATGGGAAAAAGCTCGGCCTGAAGCGGATCTCGACCGCCGCACCCTTGAAGAGCTCCGCGAAGAATTTCTCGAGCGTACCCTTCAGGTGTGCGAGCGTCACATCTTCGCCGACGGCAAGCCCTTCGATCTGAAAGAACTCCGCCTCGTGCGTCATGTCGGTGGCCTCGTTGCGGAAAACCTTGCCCGGCACGATGACGCGATACGGCGGCTCGATGCCCTTTTTCATTTGCGCCTCCATGTAGCGCACCTGGACAGGCGAGGTGTGCGTGCGCAGTACGTAGCCAGGCTCGTTCTTGATGAAGAAGGTGTCCTGCATGTCGCGCGCAGGGTGATCCTTCGGCACGTTGAGCGCATCGAAGTTGTACCACTCGCTCTCAAGGAGCGGCCCCGATGCAAAGGTGAATCCGAGCCCGTGGAAAATCCTATTCGCCTCCCTGATGAGGTGGGATATCGGGTGTAAGTGGCCCTGTTCCATCCGCGTCAGTATAACGTGCCCTTCATGGCTTACAATCGGCCATTTTGCTATACTTCACGGGCGAAAATGCTATGGGCGTTGCGGCAATTCTTACATACGCGCTTCTTTTCTTTTCCCTCTATTTTGAGGTCTTTTTGCTGCTCGCATTCGTACAGCGACGGATGAAGGTTCCTGCGCCTATCGCTCCCGTGACACCGTCGCGCTTCCCTTCGGTCGCGATCGTCGTGCCCTGCTACAACGAAGAGCGCACTGTAGAGGCCACGATGCGCTCGCTACTCGCGCTCGACTACCCCGCTGAGAAAATGGAGATCATCGCTGTCGATGACGGCTCTGTCGACAATACGCTCGCCAAACTTCGCGAATTCGAGAGCGACACGCGCATACGAGTCATTTCAAAAGAGAATGGCGGCAAGCACACGGCTATGAATTACGGCCTCGCTCACACGAGCGCCGAGCTCATCGGCTGCCTCGATGCTGATTCGGTCGTGGCGAAGGACGCGCTTTTGCGAATCGTACCGGTCTTTGAGAATACGCAGATCGCGGCGGTGACGCCCGGCATCCATGTACGCGACCCGAAGACCATGCTCCAACACATGCAGCATGTCGAATACCGCCTTTCGATCTTCAATAGATTCATCCTTGCCGCGCTCGGCTCAGCCTTCATCACGCCAGGGCCTTTCTCCTTCTTCCGCGCGAGCGTCGTTCGTGAGCTCGGCGGCTGGCGTTATGCGCACTCCACGGAGGACATGGAGATGGCTCTTCGCATGCAGGCAGCCGGCCACATGATCGCGAATGCACCGAAGGCCGTCGTCCACACCTCCACCCCGTCGACGCTTCCCGCTCTGTTCAGGCAGCGCGTGCGCTGGACGTATGGATGGCTCCGCAATGCGGTGGATTACAAATTCATCTTCGGCAACACCAAGTACGGCAACCTTGGCCTTTTGGTGCTGCCTTCGGCGATCTTCTCGATCGGCGCAGGCATCTTTTTCTTCTTCCGCATCCTCGCAGAGAGCGTCCTCATGGTGCGCGACGAGATCGCCCGCGCATATTTCTCCGGCATCTACGTGCCGCACGGCGGATTCGATCTTTTCTACGTAAATACGAGTGCGATGATATTCCTTGTTCTTGTCAGCGTGGCGATGATACTTGCGCTCATAGCGGCCGGCTCGCTCATCGGTACCGGCTCGAAGCGCCCGCCGGCCGCGACGCCGCTTTTCCTCGTCTTCTACAGCTTCCTTGTGCCGCTCTGGCTCTCGGCCGCGGTGGTTCGCGCAGTCTTTAAGACTGGTGTAAGGTGGCGCTAATCCTATGGAAGAACCGGTAGTCGATACGCGTACCGCGCGCTGGAGCAGCTACATAATCGCCTTTCTGATCACGGCGCTCATTTTCGCTACAGCGCTCTACGCATCCAACTATTTCAACAGCCGCCGCATCGCCGATATACAGGCGACCCAGGACAATATCTCGATCGACATCCTCTCTCTTGAGACGCAATTTGAGCTCCTCGCAGAGCATGCATGCCGCGACATCACGGAGAATTCGGTGCTCTCAAGCGAGATCAGGCCACTCGCGCAGCGGCTCTCGTACCTCGAGACGCAGCCGGGCGTCGATGAGACGGAGCTGGAGAGGCTCAAGCGATACTACTCGCTTCTCCAGATAAAAGACCTCATGCTCATGCAGGAGGTCACGCAAAAGTGCCGCAACATCGACCCTGTCTTCATCCTCTACTTCTATTCCAATAAGGGCGACTGCAAGGAATGCGAACAGCAAGGCTATGTACTGACGGGGCTCAATGAGAAGTACCCGCAGCTTCGCATCTACTCGTTCGACTACAACCTCGATCTCTCTGCGCTCCAGACACTCATCGATATCAACGACGTGCGCAATTCTCTCCCCGCGCTGGTCATCGACGGACAGGCGTACTATGGATTCAAAACGATGGAGGATATCGAGAAGATAGTGCCCGATCTTAAGACTCTCGAGCAAGCGACGAGCACCACGGCCACGAGCACAAAGCGCTAAACAAAAAAGCCGCTCCTTAGTCCCTTCACTCACTACATTCGTGAGCCGCCTCCCGGACACCTGGGAAACCCACGGTTTTCCCATACCTTCCTCCACGGGGAAACAACTGTTTCCCCGACCCCCTTCGATCCGGGAGTCGCTTCACTCATTACATTCGTGAGCCGCCTCCCGGACTTGAACCGGGGACCTTCTCTTTACAAAAGAGTTGCTCTACCAACTGAGCTAAGGCGGCACTACTACGCTCCGGCCACGCCGGAGCTTCGAAGCGCAAGTCGTAGACTGAAGTGCTACTGCTTGCCCTGCGAAGCTCATGCATTGCTTGCGCGAAGCGGGGAGCTAAGGCGGCGTCGCGAAAATAGAATACTATATTTCCCTGCTGTCGTCTTCGGTCTGTCCGTTGCTGCTCTTCGCATCGCCTACCTGCTTGAGGAATTCAGAGCGAGGTTCGCGCTTCTCGAAATTGCGCTTGTGCGACACGAGATCCGCGATCCGATGCGACTGCGCCTCTGCGAGGCGCGCGAGCTTCGCCGCACCGAGCGCGAGTTCGTGGAGCGCCACGCGCGCGAGCAGCACGACGAGCGGCGGGATGCGAGCGAGAAATCCGCGCAGTTCGATGAGCTGCGCCTTGAATGCACGGGCAAAATCATCAGCTGATGCCCGGAACCCTGGAGCGTAGGTCACGCCGCGCTTCGCTTCCACGGCCTTGAGAGAGAAGAGGAGCGCAAGGCCTGCGAGAGATGCGAAGAAGAACGACGCGGCAGTGATCATGACTATTTGACCGAGAGGCGCTCGTAGCGAGTGACCTCTATCTTTTCACCGAATTTCTGGATGTGGGTATCGATGAGCTCGCGGATCGTGATGTCGCCATTTTTGACGAAGGGCTGTTCGAGGAGCACTTTCTCCTTGAGATATGCATCGAGCTTGCCCTGCACCACCATGTCGCGCTTCTCGGCAGGCACATTGGCCGCTTCCTGAGTGAATACTTCTTTCGCCGCGCGAATATCTTCGTCCTTCACATCCTCGCGCGTCTTAAACTGCGGCTTCATCGCTGCGACGTGCATCGCGATATCCTTCGCGAGCTTCGCGAACTCCTCGTTCTTAGACACGAAGTCGGTCTCGCACGAGAGAACGACCGCACCGACGACAGTGCCGCCTGCGTGGACATACGCCGCGGCTACGCCCGCGCCGAGCTCGCGATCTGCCTTTTTCGTAGCGATCGCTGCAGACGCCTTTCGAAGGATCACCTTCGCTTTCTCGATATCACCCCCTGCCTCCTCAAGTGCCTTCTTGCATTGCATGATCGAAACGCCCGTTTCGTCGCGAAGTGCCTTCAAATCATCAGATACTGCCATAGTACAAAGTGGAGCCGCGTTGCGGCCGTTTAGCGATTATAACACTTAGCGCTGCACCGCCTTGGGAGCGGGGGCGCCTGCATGCGCAGGCATGCGCTTGCCGCCCTGGTACGCCTCGGCGATAGCTTCCGCGACGAGGCGGATGCTTCGGACGGACGTATCGTTGGCCGGGATCGGGTACTGCACGAGCGAGAAATCACAGTCGCTTGATGCGAGGCCGACTACCGGAATGCCGAGCTGGTTCGCTTCCTTCACGGCCGTATCCTCGTGCCTCGAATCGATCACGAAGAGTGCGCCCGGGAGATCGTTCATGGTTACGAGGCCGCCGAAGCGCGCGAGGAGCTCCTCGATCTCGCGATCGATAAGGAGGCGCTCCTTCTTGGTGTACTTCTCGAGCTCACCTGTCTCGCGCTCCTGCATGAGCTTCTGGAGGCGCTCGATGCGCTTGCGGATATTCTTGAAGTTGGTGAGCGTGCCGCCGATCCAGCGTCCGGCAACGAACGGCATGCCGATCTTCTCCGCAAGGTTCTGGACGGTCGCAATAGCCTCATGCTTGCCGCCCACAAAGAGGAGCTGCTTGCCCGACTGCGCGAGCGATGCGACGAATTCCGCCGCAGCGTCGAGACGGCGCTCGGTCAGCTCAAGGTCGAAGATATCAGTCCTGTCTTTCGTGCCGAAAAGGAAGGGCGCGGCCGTCGGGTGCCTGCGCGCTCGCGTATAGCCGAAGTGCGCGCCGGCTTCGAAGAGGTTCTTGATATCAGTTGTAGATGCCATGATGTATATATGCCGAATCCGCCAGCTGGCGGAATAGCTCTGGGATACTATCAGAATTATTCGTCGTCCGCAACAGGCGCCTCGCCTGCCTGCGCAGGCAGACCTCCCTCAGCCCCAGCGAGCGCCTCGAGGATAGCCCCTATGCGGCCCTCCATGATCCCTTCTACGTTCGACCAGGATTCCTTGATGCGATGGTCCGTGACGCGGTCCTGCGGGAAGTTGTACGTGCGGATCTTCTCCGACCTATCGCCCGTCCCCACCTGCTGCTTTCGGTCCGCAGCACGCTCTCTGGCCTCCCTTTCATCCTGCAACTGCTGAAGCTTGCTCGCAAGGAGGATGAATGCTTTTTCTTTGTTCTGCGCCTGACTGCGCTCAGACTGGCAGCGCACGTCGATGCCGGTCGGTCTGTGGATGAGGCGCACCGCGGTTTCGACCTTGTTGACGTTCTGGCCACCCGCGCCGCCTGATCGTGATGTCTCGATGTCGACTTCGGACGGATTCACCTCGATCTTCGTGCGCTTGTAGATCGGGAGGATGGCGACAGACGCGGTGGATGTATGGATGCGGCCGGCCTTCTCGGTCGCCGGGACGCGCTGCACGCGGTGCACTCCGGTCTCGTACTGGAGTTCGCGATACACGTTCTCGCCCTTGATCTCGAATTGCGCCTCTTTGTAGCCGCCCAGCGCGCCCCGCGACTCGTCGAGAGAGCGCACCTTCCATTTCTTCGACTCGGCATAGCGAAGGTACATGCGCGCAAGCTCTTCCGCGAAAAGCGACGCCTCCTCTCCGCCGACTCCCGCGCGAACTTCGAGGACGATCTCGTTCGGCCACTCTCTTTCACCTGCCTTGCCCACGATATTTTCCATCTGATCCAAAAGCGCATCCTTCTGCGCGCCGATCTCCTCAAGCTCCTTGTCGGCGAGCTCCTTCATCGTGGGGTCGACCTCGACGAGTTCCGCTGCATCATTCTCAGCCTGCGTGAGACGCTTCCATTCCATGACCAAATACGCGACGCGCTGGTCGTCAGCGTAATCGAGTGGGTTGATGCGATCATTCTCGGCCATAGACATAGTATAGACGCGCCACCGAGAGGTGGCGCGTCATGTGCACACGATCGTTACTTGGACTTTTTGGTCGACTTCGCGGCCGCAGCGCGCGTCTTGAATTTCTCGACGCGGCCGGCAGTGTCGATGGTCTTCGACTGACCCGTGTAGAACGGGTGCGAAGCGCTGGAGATCTCGATCTGGTACACCGGGTATTCCTTGCCATCCTCCCACTTGTCGGTCTTGTCGGTCGCGATGGTCGAACCAATGAGAAAACGCTTCCCCGAGGTAACGTCCTCGAAGATGACAGGGCGGTAGTCTTCCGGATGAATCTCCTTTTTCATGTCGCGCCACTATACCCGAATCGCGGGAAATTTCAATATATCCGGCCTAGCGGCCCTCCAGGATGTCGATTTCGCCCTGGATCTTGTCCATGTGACTGAGCACCCTATCGCCATACGGGGCATTCGCCGGCTTTGCCCAATTGCCTCCCGCGAAGTAGCGTAGCGCTGCCCGCCGCCAACTCTCCCTTGTGCCGCCGTCAGCGCCGTTGTCCTGCATGAGGAGCGCCGTCGCGAAGATAGCCGTGCGCGCATTCCACGGATCAGGGAACGACTCTCCTGTCAGGTTCATGAGCCTGTTCTTGTAGAGCATCCACGTGGATGGAATGAATTGCGAAGGACCCATAGCGCCTCCGTATCCCACAGACTGCGGGCATGAGACCGGCGTATTCGACCAATCCCTGCCGAGCGCATCGGTGATGGTCTGGAAGGGCGTGGTGTCGCGCGGTGCGGCCATCACTTTACTGAATGCGCGGCCGGTGTTCTTGCCGACGCCGTTGCCTGTCGAGAGGTCCGTGACGTAGCACGAGCCCTGGTTCTCGCCGAGGTTGGTCTCCTGCGTGAGGATCGCGAGTATGAGCGCGGCGGGAACGCCTGTCCCTTGCGCGGCCTCCTTCGCATAATCGTACGCGCGTCCGAATGGGATCGCGCCCGTGTCGCGGAGCCCGAAGAGCGCTGCGCGGATCTCCGCCGCCTGCTTTTGCTTCTCAGCGATGATCTGCTGGTACGTCTTTTCCTGTCCCTTTGTCTGCGAAAGGATGCCCTGCTTCTCCTTCTCGTCTTCCTCGATCGCCTGCCGTGCGATCACCTGCGCGGTTCGGACCTTTTGCGCTTCGTCTTCCTTTTCCTCCAATGCGACCTTGCGATCCGAAAGCTCAGCTTTATACCGAGCCATTTCGTCGAATGATTGTCCGAGTGCCTTCTGGATCGCTTCGTAACTGTCGATCTGCTCGAACACGTCGGATATCGAGCCCGACGCGAGCGCGAGCGTCGCGATAGAAAGATCATCGACCTCTCTGGTACGCCTGAGAATCTGCGCGAGCGAATCCTGACCCTTCGCCACCTTGGCGTCGACGAGACGCATCGCCTGCTGCTTATCGGTGATATCTTCTTGTATTTGCCGCAGCGTGAGATCGGTCTGGCGTATCTGCTGCTGCGCGATCTTTATCTTGTTATCGAGAATGGCAATATCGCGCTCGAGCGATGTGCGCTGCTTCTGGAGCTCTGAGAGCGTTCCTTTGTTATTGGCGATGTCACGTTCTATCTGATCGAGCTGCGCCTGTAGTGCCGCGCGCTCTTCTGCGCTCGTGGCTGCGGATGCATGTGGCGCGGATAGGAAAATCGCGCTCACCGTGAGCGCTACGAGCATTGCCGGCAATACGAGCCGCATAGACATACGTAGTGACGATTATACCAAGACCTTTTTACCTCAACGAAAAGACCGGCGCCTCTGCGCCGGTCTTCATGAGATTCGCTATTGGATCGTTACTCAGCTTTTGCCTCACCTTCAGCGGGGGCTGGAGCTTCTGCAGCCGCTTCACCCTCCGCAGGAGCAGCCTCCTGCGTCGGAGCCTCGGCCTGCTCTTCTACGTGTTCGGTGACCGACGCGACGATCTCCTCGCCGTCAGTGATGAGCGTCGCGCTCGGCGGGAGCTTCACCTGCGCTGCGGTGATGTGATCACCCACATTCGCGAGCACCGAGAGATCGACAGGGAGGTTGTGCGGGAGTTCTGCCGGCGCGACCTCGATCTCGATCTCATGGAGCGCTTTCGAGATGACGTGACCAGCTTTTTCCGCCGGAGCCTGACCCTCGAATTCGAGCGGGATGTTGATGGAGATCTTCTTGCCCTTCTCGAGAACATAGAAGTCGGCGTGGAGGACAGCGCCTGTCACAGGATGAGTCTGCACATCCTTGATGAGCGTGTCTTTGTCTTCGCCAGCGCCAGTGAGGGTGATGATCGTGGTCTCGCCTGCCTCCTTCCATACCGAGGCGAGCTTGCGGCTGTCGATCGCTATCGGGGTCGCATCCTCTTTCGGACCATAGAAAACAGCCGGCACCGCACCCTTTGCACGGAGCTCTTCGGACGACGCCTTAGCGTCGCGCGCTGTTACTTCAAGCTTCACTATCATGGCTCAGCAGTATACGGATTTCCAGGCGTTTTGCAATTATTCCGCTTATGCGTTTGCAAAAGCCCTCAACTTGCCCGCTACATAGGATCGCATTGCGTCTACCGCGGGCGTGAGGAATTTGTAGGGCGCCACCTCATCTCCCTGTACCGCAGCTCTGAGAGCGTCGCGATATGCGACCCTGAGTTCGGTATTGATGTGGACGATGGCGATGCCTCCCGCGATGCACGCGCGCACGTCGTCTTCTGTATTACCGGAGGCGCCGTGCAAGACGAGCGGCACACTGGTCGCAGCTGCGATCGACTGCACAACATCTGGATGCAATTTCGGTTCCGCGGCATTCTTGAGCATGCCGTGCACATTGCCGACCGCAGGCGCGAGCATATCGAGGCCGCCATCTCGCACGAGCCGCACTGCATCTTCGGGCTTGGTTAGGTTCTCAAGCGTGACACCCTCGGGAAGCTCATCATGCAGCTTCGAGGACTGGCCGATGTAGCCAAGTTCGCCTTCGACGAGCACATCTCTGCCGCTCCCTTTCGCATACGCGACCACGTCTTTCACATATGCGAGATTCTCGTCCATGGAAAGCTTCGCGCCGTCGACGACGATAGAATCCACGCCCGCATCGATCGCAGCTTTCGCATTCTCTCTCGTGTATGTGTGATCGGCGTTGAGATACATCTGAATGCCATCTGATCGATACAGATCGACAAGGGCCCGTGCGTGCGAGAGCGGGAAGAATTCGCGCTCTCCTTCGGAGAGTCCCACGATTACGGGAAGATTCGTCTCCTTGCTCGCGAGTGCGAGCGCCTTGAGCTGATTGCTATCGGATATATTGAAATGCCCTATCGCTCGCTTGCCGGTAAGAGCGGTGTTAACCGCCTCGCGTAATGTCATCATACGCGCATTATACCAACCAAAACGCGCCCCTTGGGTCGCGTCAGGCGAGCGCGCGATAAAGACCATCGATCTCTACCTGGCGCTCGTCTTCAAGCGAGAACACCGACATCTCCAGGGTCCGCGGCATGCGTCTCATGCAGAACGACATCGGCGTGAATCCGCCTTCTTGCATCTCGCGCAGCACGCAGACCGCGAAAGCATCGATGTCTGCGCGGAGGACGAGCGGCGTCGGAATGTGCACGTAGTGGCACGTATCGCACTCGCCCACGGCACGCAGAAGCATCGCGCGGATGTATCCTGCATTGCATTTGGGCATCGTGACGCCGATTTTCAGTGGCGTGAGCCACTGAAACGCGGAGAAGTTCACCGCGTACGACGTCCTCGCGACATGCCTGTGCATGAACGAGTCGCTTAGCGAGCGACCCGCATCACGACGGCTCTTGAAAAGCTGAAGCCAGTCCTTCATGTGGTCGCTCCTGTGCAACAACTTCGGATACTGTATACCCAAAAACCCGCCGAAGGAACGTGTTACACTTTTTCCATGAGTTTTGATGTCCTTGCGATCGGAGATACCGTAATAGATGAGTTCATCCGCCTGAAAGATGCTCGTGTGAATTGTGATATCAACGACGAGCACTGCATGCTCTGCGTGCGATTCGGCGACAAAGTCCCCTTCGAATTCTCAGAAAAAGTGCCGGGTGTCGGCAACAGTGCGAACGCAGCGATCGCGTGCGCGCGCCTCGGGCTCAAGACGGCGCTGCGCGTCCACGTGGGCGAAGACGCCAATGGGCAGCTATGCATCGATACACTCAAGAAAGACGGCGTCGATACGTCGCTCGTCGTCGTGGAGACGGGCAAGAAGACGAATTACCACTTCGTCCTGTGGTACGAGAGCGAACGCACGATCCTCATCAAACACGAGGCCTATGCATACGAGATGCCGCAGCTCGCCGAACCGCCGAAGTGGATCTACCTCTCGTCACTTGGTGAAGGCACGCTGCCGTATCAGATGGCGATCGCTGAATATGTCGCGAAGAATCCGTCGGTAAAGATGGCGTTCCAACCGGGCACGTTCCAGATCAAGCAAGGCGCTGACGCGCTGAAACCGCTGTACGAGAATTCTGAGCTCGTCTTTTGCAATAAGGAAGAAGCGCAGACGATCCTCAAGACGCACGACAGCGATATCAAGCTGCTCCTCGAAGGCATGCGAGGGCTCGGCTCAAAAGCCGCTGTCATCACGGACGGCCGCGGAGGATCGTATGCAATGGATCAAAGCGGCAAGAGCTGGCACATACCCATGTATCCGGACCCCAAGCCGCCGCTCGAGCGAACCGGCGCAGGAGACGCGACCGCGTCCACGACGGTGGCATTCCTGGTAAAAGGTCTTGGCCTTGAAGAGGCGCTCATGCGCGGCCTCATCAACTCCGCGTACGTGGTCCAGGAGATCGGTGCGCAAAAAGGCCTCCTTTCAACGGAGCGAATTGAAGAACTCTACAAGCAGCGCCCCGCAGACTTCAAAGCGACCGAATTATAGCTCTGTTGAGCCGTATCTGCGTATTTGACTTTATAGCCCACACGTGGTATCATTTACATAGGGAGGCTCGAAAGAGCCACAGGAGACCACTCGGTACATCCTAAAAAGGAGATCGAGTGATGTTGCGTATATGGCGTATCGAAGCGGAGCTTCATCGGATCGCTCCGTTCGCTTCTTTCTTCACTCTTGCGTTCCTCGCGGTTACAGCAGGGATCTATTCCCTGTCGATGCACGCGAAGAATGAAAAGGCTGCCATGTGTCTCGCGGAGAATATCTACCACGAGGCGCGCGGCGAAACGCGCGGAGAGAAATACATCCTGGGAATGCTCACGCTCGCGCGTGTAGCCGACCCGGATCCGCAGTGGCCCAAGACCATTTGCGGCGCCGTGGCGCAGGACCGGCAATTCAGCTGGGTCCTGGACTACAAGCTCGCCACGTCGCGGAGCGAACAAGAAAAATGGGAGGAGGCGCAGTACATCGCGCGCGATCTCATGCGAAACGCGTGGGTGAACTATCGCCTGCCTGCTGGTTGGGAATGCGCTCGCTTCTACAAGCGAACCGATGGGAAAGGAGTGTCGACGAAATCCAAG
>CBIMKN010000006.1:0-17101 GCA_966244515.1 uncultured bacterium | reverse complement strand
GACATGCTGACCTGGCGTCATCCTCGCCTTCCTCCCCCGTTTGCAATAACAAGTTCTTTGCCTTAGCAAAGAACTTGCGCCCGCAAACGGGGGCAGTCTCGCCAGACACTTGTAACTGGCAACGAGGGTTGCGTTCGTTACCCCACTGAAGGGAACGATTCAAACCACGAACTGACGACAGCCATGCATCACCTGTCCTACACCCTCGAAGGCTTCCTAGCTTTCGCTAGGCGTGCAGTAGGAGTTCTAGCCCTGGTAAGGTTTTTCGTTTGTCATCGAATTGAACCGCATAATCCACTGCTTGTGCAAGTCCCCGTCTATTCCTTTGAGTTTTAGCCTTGCGGCCGTACTACCCAGGCGCTCAACTTAACGCGTTAGCTTCGCCTCCCAGAGGGTCGATACTCCGGAAAGCCAGTTGAGATCGTTTAGGGCGTGGACTACCGGGGTATCTAATCCCGTTCGCTACCCACGCTTTCGTGTTTGAGTGTCAGGAATGCGCCAGTGCACTGCCTTCGCTTTCGGTATTCCCCTAGATATCAACGGATTTCACCCCTACACCTAGAGTTCTATGCACCTCTCACACCCTCTAGTCGTACCGTTTCGCCTGCACTTTCCCGGTTGAGCCGGGATATTTAACAGACGACTAATACGACCACCTACACACCCTTTACGCCCAGTAATTCCGGGTAATGCTTGGGGCCTCTGTATTACCGCTCCTGCTGGCACAGAGTTAGGAGC
The DNA here is from genome assembly GCA_966244515.1 of uncultured bacterium. Lineage (GTDB taxonomy): Bacteria > Patescibacteriota > Minisyncoccia > Phycocordibacterales > UBA2100 > UBA10103. The sequence goes on along the minus strand of CBIMKN010000006.1, from coordinate 16,363 downwards.
CCCTTATTCATGGAGTAACGTCAATAACTTCCTCCTCCATAAAAGATGTTTACGTGCCGAAGCACTTCATCCACCACGCGGTATCGCTCGATCAGGCTTTCGCCCATTGTCGAATATTCTCGGCTGCGGCCCCCCGTAGGGGTATGAACCGTGTCTCAGTTTCATCGGTGGGGGTCACCCTCTCAGGTCCCCTAAACGTCATAGCCTTGGTGAGCCATTACCTCACCAACTAGCTGATATTGCGCAGGCCGCTCCCGAAGCGACGGATCTTTACTCTTTCGAGACCATCTGGGATTACCCCGCCTTTCGGCGAGCTATACCAGACTTCGGGGTACGTTCCTACGTGTTACTACCTCGTCTGCCGGTGCCTTGCGGCCCCTTGACTTGCATGCCTTATCCATACCGCCAGCATTCACCCTGAGCTAGGATCAAACTCTCAGTAAAAATGATCTCTTGCGAGACCACCGATACAGAGTGTTGTTACTCTTTCTCTTAGGATGGACGGAACAAAAGAATGAACATCCTTTCGGATATTTCTTTTGAACTATCACTTACTGTGTTGTGTTTCTTCTTACCAATCTTTGTTTTGCATTGATTGTTTCTTCACACCGAATCCCGCTACAGGACTCGATGCAAGATTGTCTATTCAATTATCAAAGTTCATCCATCCATCTCCAGTCCGCCTACCGGCGGTTCCGGACTCAAGGCCGAGGCGCTAGCGCACACCCAGCGGAAAGCCATCAGGAGCGATGGTCGGCTGAGTATATATGAGGTCAATTTTTGAGTCAAGCGAAGGGCGCGCCGCTGCAGCGGCGCGCCAAATCGAGCTCTTTGCGGGGTGTCCTCGCACGATGCGGCGAGGGGGAGGCCGGGGTTCGGTAGACCCTGCCAGGCATTCGACCGAGCCGGAGTCCCCTTTCGTTCTTCCCGTCTGTACGTATCATACCGCCCCACTCAGAGGACGGGGCCGTTGTGCACAGGTTACTTTACGACCCGCTCGATCCAGAGCCGGACGATCTTGGACGACTCAAGACTGTCGTGCTCGGGGCCGCGCGGCATCTGAATCACCTCGGGATGGAACTGTACGGTATGGACGCGCTTCCCGTACCGTAGCGCTGAGAATCGGCAGGCCTCGCCGGTCGCGAGCAGGGTCGCGCCCTGCGGCATATTGGTGACGCTGTCCTTGTGCGCGTACTGTGCAAAGAACTTCTCGGGGAGTGCAGAAAAAAGTGTGTCGCGCTTCCCTTCTTCGGTGAGCCGCACTTCGTAGGCGCCGATCTTACTCTGCTCGCGATCATTCGTGACCATGCCGTCATGCACGTTGCCGATGATCTGATGTCCGAAACAGACGCCAAGGGTCGGGATATCATTCTCGAGCGCATGGGCGACGATGTTCTTCGCGCGCGAAAGGATCAGCATCGACATGAGCCGCACAGGGTCGCCGTCGGGTCTGCCGCCATGGAAATCGAAGTCAGACGATCCACCGAAAATCACGCCGTCATATCCCTTCAAAAGCTCCGCCGGCGATGTCCAGGCAAGCGACTCATCGACAGCTGAAACGAACCCGAGTTCCGCGCTCTCCCCCGCGGCTCGACGAAAATTATTTCGCTCTCGCTCGATGCGGTGCTCCCGTATTCGAGATTGTACGAGCAGGATCTTGGGCATACTTTTGTATACCACTTCAAAATCAGGCTTAGAGTGCATGCCGATGGTGGACAACAAAGAACCCCGGGCAAAAGTGCCCGGGGTTCACGATTGTCACGCTGATGCAGCGCCTACCAGGACCAGCCATTCTGCTCGCGCTTCGACGGATGGACCTTCGGCCCCGAACGATCTTCTTGCGTCGGGAATGGCTGTCGCGCTACGACGCCTTCTTTGTCAGGACCTTCGCGACGGCCTGCATTCTTCGTGACAGCGACGCGCTCACGTTCGATCTCTTGATCGCGATCGATATCCACCATGCTTTTCCCTTTCCATTGCGATCCGATTGATGACTCGCTCGACTCTTGCCGCATCCATGTACGCCGGCATACTCGTACTCAAGTGGAACTCTGTCTTTGGCCGTTCCGGGTATCTGTCAGAACAGAACCAGTACACGGCAAAAGGTTTCGGAGCGATACCGCATGTGAGCAGCACGATCCGGATATAATCATTGCCGCGCGTTATTTCCAGAATGGAGCGATCATGCCCCATGATCTGCACGTGCATGCGCTTTCGCCACTCGCCGTACCAATGCGCGGGCTCTATCTTTTCGGAGAAGCCCGCCGCCCTAAGCGTACGTCCCACCGTGCGATGTCCTGATGCATCTATGACCTCTCAAAGAGCTATGAACGAGAAAGGCCCCGTCTGAGGGGCCTTGGTGCGTTCTGTTGTGTTTGCAGCTACGCGGCCAAAGCCCCCGTCTTTCCGGCGACGACCATGACCATCATGAGCTGAGAAGCTGCTTGCTTCATGCTCTGAATGTAACAGGCATGGCAGCTACGTCAACAAAAGAAATCCCCCGGGCGTCACCGCCCGGGGGTCTTCTTCGTTGGTCAACACAACACCGCTATACCCGCACGATTCACCGCGCTCACAAGTGCATGGAACGGAGCTTTGGTGAAGTCCGCGTTCATGCCCACACCCCAGACCGGTTCACGACCGGGGATGTGGATCGCTACGTAGGCCGCCGCCGTCGCATCCGAACCGCCTGAGACGGCGTGTTCATGATACGAGGCCACGGTGAGATCTACGCCGCAACTATCCTTGAGCGCGTTGCCGAACGCGTCGATGGGCCCGTTGCCGATGCCCACAACCTTCAGCTCTCTGCCGCGAGAGCGGATGGTCGCCTCGATGCGCCGTCCGTCTTGGACAGGCGTGTCGATGTGCTCGACGAATTCGAGCGGCTGCCTCGCGTCGATGTACTCGGCTCTGAAGAGCGCCCAAAGGTCTTCCGGGAGAACTTCTTTGCCGGACTCGTCCGCAATGCGCTGTACGCACGCACTGAAGTCGATCTGCAATCCGCGCGGGAGCTCGAGGTGATGCTCGTGCTCCATAACATACGCGACACCGCCTTTGCCGGACTGGCTATTGATGCGCACCAGCCCTTTGAAAGCGCGCCCGATGTCGGTCGGATCGAACGGCAGGTACGGCACCTGCCATAGATCGCTGTTGGCGCTTTTCAGCGCCGCCCTGCCCTTCTTGATTGCGTCCTGATGGGAGCCCGAGAAAGCAGTCAGCGCGAGTTCGCCGGCATACGGATGACGCGGGTGGATTTCCATCCCGGTGCACTCGATCGATGCGCGCGCTACCTCCGAGATGTCAGAGATATCGAGCCCAGGATCGACGCCCTGCGTCATCATGTTGAGCGCCAGGGTAACGATGTCTACGTTGCCCGTGCGTTCGCCATTGCCGAAGAGCGTTCCTTCGACACGGTCCGCTCCGGCCATGAGGCCGAATTCGGTTGCCGCGACGCCGGTGCCCCGGTCGTTGTGCGTATGCAGGCTCACGACGAGCTTCTCGCGCCGCGGGAGATTGCGGCACATCCACTCGATCATGTCGGCGTACACGTTCGGCGTCGACATCTCCACCGTGGCGGGCAGGTTTACGATGACCTGCTCGGCGGGAGAACCCTCCCACACATTGACGACTGCCGCGCAGATATCCCGCGCGAAGTCGAGCTCAGTCCCGGTAAAGCTCTCGGGCGAGTATTGGAACACCCAGCGGGTCTGCGGTCTCGCTTCTGCAAGCTCGCGTATCTGCCGGGCACCCGAGAGCGCGAGGTCGATGGTCCCCTGCTTGTCGAGACCGAAGACGACGCGCCTCTGCAACGTCGAGGTCGAATTGTAGAGGTGAACGATGGCGCGCCTTGCGCCATTGAGCGCCTCGAAGGTGCGCTCGATCAGTTCCGGACGCGACTGCGTCAGGACCTGTATCGTCACGTCGTCAGGGACGAGACCTTCTTCGATCAGTTCCCGAACGAAATCGAAGTCCGTCTGCGACGCGGCCGGAAAGCCGACCTCGATCTCCTTGAAGCCCATGCGGACCAGGAGCTCGAACATGCGTCGCTTTTTCGGACCGTCCATCGGCTCGATCAGCGCCTGGTTACCATCGCGCAGATCGACGCTGCACCACGTGGGCGCTGTGGCGATCGTGCGATTCGGCCAGGTGCGATCAGGTAGGTGGATAGGCGGGAACGGTTGATACCGGTGGGACGGCATCGTCCGCGCGCCACGAGCGTTTGTCATCAGATTCATTGCAAGCCTCCTCGGCGTTGATGTTGGCGTCCGTGCGGTCGTGTGTTGTTGAATACTCTAACGAAGTCAAAGAGCTAAAAGAACGGAGGCCCCGGTGAGGGGCCTCCTTGTTTCTGAATCTTGGTGATTTAGAGACAAGCAGAACCCCCACCGGTGCGGCTAAGGAGGAGGCCAAGAAGGAGGTTCGACGACTGCGACCAATTTTTCTTACCGGTACCCCGGTTTAGAAAAATGGAAGTGCCCTCGTGGTGCTTGTAATTCATATATTGAGAATATACCCGCGGGCGGGGCTGTCAAGAATGAAACAATATGCCCCCGCGACTGAGCGGGGGCATATAGTGATCGGAGCCTGGTCATGCTGTCTTCGGCTTGTACCAGCTCGCGACCTTCTTCAGCGCTTCGTCGACCCGGAACCGCACATTGCCCGCAGCCACAGGCTGCATCAGCGTGCGCATTTCCTCGGCAGTTAAGTCCTGGCCGATGTGCTGAATCAGGTACGCAAAGAACTCCTCGCGAAGCTGCTCGAGGTCGGAAGTGATCCTGCATGGAGCCCGCGGACAGTCGTCGATGTGGCCGCCGATGCCTTTGTGCGCCCCCAATGCAGTAGCCGCAATCTGAGTCATTGCTCTCCTCCTGATGATCTGAAAGAACGCTGTACACAAGAAGAAAGGCCCCGTCGCCGGGGCCTTTCGTATTGCGTCAGTTTGTTGAACTTAGCAGCGCGAAAGACCCCGAACCGGGGTAATAATCACAATGATCGCGCTTCTAAAGCTCATACGGCGATGCTATCACCGCCAACCCTATCGTCAACTTGACGACCATCCGATGAGCGTTATCCTGCAAGTAGAAAAGCCAATGAATCGGTTCCTGGCACAGGCCGGGGTTCGGGCCGATGAGGTGGTGCGGCACGAGTCGCATCCGGGCTCTCCCGTAACAGAGGTAATCCGAGGGCAAGACCCAAGGATGAGCATCAATAAGGTGGCACCGCGTCAATCTCGTGAGCAAGCTCACAAGAATCGCCCTTACCGCACAAGTTTTGTGCTGTGAGGGCGATTTTTGTTTTGCGCTCACATCGGGAGAAGGCCATGAATGTTGCTGCTTTGAATATCGAGGCAATCGCAGAGACGCCAAAAGCTCACGCAGAAGAGGTCGGGCGTATCGAGCATCTCGACGCGCCTGCACTTCGCAGACTTCAAGCGATCGCACTGATCTATTCACGGGGCATTGAACCTGCTGAGTACGACAGCAATGTCCACGGTGAATTGCTCTATCAGCTCAAGTCCGCACGCGAACGTTTCGATCTGTGGGACGATCTGACGATCGCACGCGCGATCAAGCGCTTGCGTGACCCTACGGGCTGGTGATCGAAGGGTACCCGGAATAGTGGGGGCGCTACGGCGCCCCCTTTCTATTTAAATTTCTCAGCTGCGATAAAGCTTGTGTAGTTGAATTTCAGGTCCTGAATGGACTCCTCAAGAATATCGAGTTTGTAGACCTGCGCCGCGGCTCTCGCTGCGATCACCGCCGTGGATGCGGGAAGCTTCCCTGCCGCGAGATCGGCCGCCGCTTTCGCCGTATCGGCATACTCCCTGATCTTCACTTTCGGCCACATGCGCTTGAGATACATACGGCATTGCTTGATCGCCTGGTCGTGCGACGTGATGGTCTTTATTTTGTCCGATGTTACTCCCTTTTTGACGAGCAGATTGTGATGCACGTCTATCTCAAACATTTTCTTGATCTTGAATCGGTGCGCAGCCATCGCATGCACGACTTCGATCACGATGCCTCCATTGCTGTTCTCTATCGGAAAGATGCCGATATCTATATCCCCCGCCTCAAGCTGCGTCAGCACGTTCTCCGCGGACACGAGGTATTCGATCGTGAATTTCTTGATGCCTGCCTTCTGTGCGTACGTCCTTCCCGCCTCTTCTGAGAAGCTTCCCTTCGCGCCCATGACGCCGATTTTCACCCCGTTAGATATGTGGCTCATATGTTGTATGCAAAGACCCCGATAGGTTATCTAACGGGGTTCATGCGGCGCATCGTACGCTCTTGACGCTCGTTTGCCAAGGTGTAAGCTCAACGGTAATGAAAGGAATTGCAGCAGTCGCATATTACTTTAGCTTCTTTTGGACAGAGGGGGCTCTGGCATTTGCGACGCGCGTGAAGTAACGACAAACCGCAAACCAACCAGAAGCCCCCTCACCAGAGGGGGCTTCTTCGTTGGAGTCCGGAATCTGGGTCGAATGCCTTCGAAACAGATTCCGGGCCACGAAGGTCCGGTGCAGGCGTAAGGAGTCTGCAAAGCTCTTTACGCGTACACATCGAGTTCATAGCAGGAGGAAGTCCATGACGCATGATTCCCTAGTAGCGGCTACCGTTCCGTCGCCCAAGGGCCACACCTTCGTGCCCGAGGGCAACAGGCCGATCTTTTCGGCCCTGTCGCGGCCGAAGCCCCACGTCGTTCTGTTCGGGCATTCAGATGCTCTCCCACAGCTCCGCATGCTTGCGGACATGCTGCGGGACCGCGCAAGCGTCTCGAGCTACGTCGAGAGCTCGAATGGCGACGCGGTGCCTGAGTCGTACATCATCAAAGCCGTCGAACAGGCGCAGTTGCTCATCTTCGGACCGAGCAGCGCGAGCTGCAATCCGCGATCTGAGGCTAGTCGCGTCGAAGTATCGGCGCTCAAAAGAGCATGCCGCGACGGCAGCGAGGTGCCGCTCGTATTCGCGATCGGCGGCAACCGTCAGGGCCTTGGCGCAGCGCACGTGAATGCATACGCCAAACACGCGCGTTCGATCATCGTCGACATGCTCGACACGACCGGCGGGATGCTGGACATCTTTTCACACGCTGCGGCGCTCGTGATCAAAGGTCCGGAACATACGCCCATGCTCGCGCCTGTTCTCGAACTCGCCAGCTCGCGCACGTCATCCTCGATCTGAGGGTCGCCGCTCGAGTACGCAATTGAAACGCCGGCCACGTGGCCGGCGTTTTTTCTTTTTGATATCTATCGGCGCCAGCGCTCGATCGCCACTAGAAGCGGTGTAGCGAGGAAGATCGACGAGTACGTACCTGCGACGATACCGACAAGAAGCGTGAGCGCAAAGTACTCAGTGGAGACAGGTCCGAGGAAGTACAGCGCGAGCAGCGAGAGGAGCGTCGTGACAGACGTATTCATTGAGCGCACGAATGTCTGGTTGAGCGAGCGGCCCGCTGTCTCAGCAAAATCCTCTTTTCTTCCTTTCTCTTCATTGATCCTCAAATTCTCGCGGGTCCTATCGAAGACGACGATCGTATCGTGGACCGAGTAGCCCAAGATGGTGAGGATCGCTGTCACAAAGAGCGTATCCGCCTGCACGCCCCAGAGGTGACCGAAGATGGCAAATGCTCCCACCGGTATCAGCACGTCGAATCCGAGCGTCACGAGTGCGATAAGACCGTAGATCCAACTCGAGATGGGCTTTGAGACCTTCCGGAAAGCGAACGCGATGAAGAAAAGGATGCACAGCAGCACGAGGCCGAGCGCCACGTACGCTTTATTGCGAAGCTCCACTCCTATGGTCGGTCCGACCTCAGAGAGCTGATCGATGAATGCGGTGCCGCTCTGGTATGTGAAGTACGCCGGCAGATTGGCGCGCTGCTCGTCGGTGAGAACCGGTGCGCGAAGCGTGTAGCCGTTCTCCCCCGATTCGCGGAGCGAGAATCCAGTGAAGCCCGCATCTTCAAGATTCCTTGTGAGCACATCATGCTCCGGACGTACGCCCTCGTATCGGATCTCTACGAGCGAGCCGCCCGTGAAGTCCGTGCCCACCTTAAGGCCGTAGGTAAAGATCGCACCGATGGATGCGAGCGCGAGGATCGCTGATACGGCGAAGAAAACGAGTCTGTGTCGAATGATTATCATACGCGCGTGCCTGAACCGAAGAGGAATTTCGTGAATCCGCTCTTTGCATTAATACCGAGCGAGAGGAGCAGCGTACGCGACACCGTAATAGCCGTGAGCATCGAGACGAGCACACCAAGGCCGAAGACGAGCGCGAAACCTTTGATGAGCGACGTGCCGAACCAGAAGAGAATGACCGCAGTGATCATGGATGAGATGTTGGAATCGCGGATCGAAAGCCATGCGCGCGCAAAACCTTCGCGGATCGCATCATGCGTGCTCTTGCCCGCATGCATCTCCTCACGCATGCGCTCGAAGATGAGCACGTTCGCGTCGACGGCCATGCCGATCGAGAGGATGAATGCAGCGATGCCTGCCGCCGTGAGCGTGACCGGGATGATCTGGAAGAGCGAGAGCGTAAGGATGATGTAGACAAGAAGCGCAAGGCTGGCGACGAGTCCTGGCAGGCGGTACCAGAGGATCATGAATATCGCCACAGCGCCGATGCCCACGAATCCAGCAAGAATGCCGTCGCGGACCGCCTGGCTGCCCAGCGTACCAGCGACAGTCTGGGTAGAGATGAGGTCGATCGGGACCGGTAGAGCGCCGTAGTTGAGGTTGCGAGCAAGCTGCTTTGCCTCATCCGGCGAGAATCCGCCTGAGATCACTGCGGTGCCGCCCGGGATCGCCTCGCGTATGACCGGGATCGAGATCGGCTGACCATCGAGGAATATGCCGAAATATCGGCCCACATTTTCCTTGGTCATGCGCTCGAAGATATCAGCGCCTTCAGAATTGAATTTCAGGACGACCACCGGTTCATTCGTCATACCCGGACCGCTCTGGAATTGCAGTTGGGCGCTTTCAAGATGCTTGCCTGTGATCGACGCGTTCTCGAACGCTGCTGCGATAGAGCTCGTCGAGGTTTCGTCGAGCTGCTCCACGCCCTCTTTCATCATGCGGAATTCAAGCACCGGAGTCTGACCGATCAGATCGATTGCGCGCTGCGTATCCGTGACGCCCGGAAGCTCGACGATAAGCCTCTGTTCTGATTCGCCAGCGAGCGCGCTCGCTTTCTGAGTCTGTACGATCGGTTCCGCGACACCGAAGAGATTCACGCGTCGCTCGATCGTGTCGCGCAGAGCTGCCATCGAATCATCCGTGTCGCTGCCTGCGATAGCCGATAGATCCGCGCGATACACGAGCTGCGTACCGCCTGAGAGATCGAGGCCGAGCCTGAAGGGGTGCGATCCGCTCATCTGACCACTGAACACGTACCCACCCAGAGCCGCTCCCGCAAGGAAGATTAGGAATGCCGCGAAGCGCGTCTTTGCCATGGGCAGCAGTATACGCGAGGAACGGAGCCGTGCAATATGGCTTTATTTCTACCGTTTTTCGACCAAATCGAGGAGATTTTGGAAGATCATCGCCACAGCGACCGGCCCTACCCCGCCCGGTACGGGCGTAAAGACACTCGCTTTTTCGGCACATGCCGGGTCGGCGTCGCCGCGGATGACACCTCCCTGCTCTGACGCTCCCGCATCGATGATCGCTACCCCGTCTTGTATATGCTCGGGCTTGATGAAGCCTGGATTTCCTGCTCCGCACACCACAATGTCGGCTTCTTTGAGATCGTCGATACTCCCTTCATCGAGGGTGAACATGGATACCGATGCGCCGAGTTCGCGCAAAAGTACTGCAGATGGCGCACCGACGAGACGGCCCGCTCCGACAACGACAGCCCTCTTTCCGACAATCTCGACACCGCCTCGCTTCAGCATCTCTACGACCGCGAGCGCCACAGGAGCCCTGACAGGACGATCGGTTTCAGCTATCTCAGGATTGATCGCGTCGACGTCTTTTTCTTTAGGTATTGCGCTAAGAACAGCATTGGTATCGAGATTCGGAAGGAGCGGGAGCTGCACAATCACCGCATCAGTGCGTAATGAAAGCTCTGCGACAGCTCGCATCGCGTCTTGCGTGGTTGCCGAATCGGGAAAGTCGACGCGCTCCATCTGCACATCGAGACGCTCCGCTGCGGATCTTTTGATCCGCACGAACGATTCAATGACGGGATTCGATCCGCTCACCGCGATGCCGAGCGTGAGCGGTTTGCCGAAGCGAGAGCGCCGCTCTTTGAGCGACGCGTACAGATCATCGGCTATGGCCCGACCGTTTAGGATCATATATACGGTATTGTCAGCTTGAGCCCATCTTCGAGACTGAATTCGGGCTGCCAGTGCAGTATCTCCTTTGCGAGTGAGATATCGGCAGCGCTATGCGCAATATCACCCGGCCGTTCCGCATCAAAAACTGGCTCGATGTCAGATCCTATGATGCTTCTTATCTTCGAACATAGATCCAGTATCGTAATCCTATTTCCCCCCGATATATTGATCACCCTGCCAGCGGCCCCTGGTTCAGCGGCGGCATTGATATTGGCTCGCACAACGTCATCTATGTATGAAAAATCGCGCGTAGCACTCCCGTCCCCATATATCTTAGGAGAGACACCTTGTTTTATGGCCCTGATGAATTTCGGGATTACAGCTGCGTACTCCGAATCTGGATCTTGCCTAGGGCCAAACACATTAAAATACCTGAGCGAGACGACATTCATGCCGTAGAGCGCATGAAACATTTGTCCATATCTTTCGCTGACGTATTTTTGCAGGGCATAAGGAGAAAGAGGGTTAGGTGGCATATCCTCTCGTTTCGGCAACACTGGGGTATCTCCGTAGTACGAACTCGAGCTCGCACAGATAACTTTCCCGACACCCGCATCTCGAGCCGATAGAAGTACTTGAAGTGTTCCAGTCGCGTTCGCCTCGTGTGAAGTCATTGGATCACGCACACTTTTCGGCACTGAAGGAACAGCTGCTTGATGATAAACGACACTGGCGCCGGTAAAAACTCTTGCGAGTAAAGATGCATCGAGAATGGATCCCTCAACAATTTCGACGCCGCTAGCCAAAGAAGCAACATTCTCGTGCTTACCCGTCGAAAAATCATCAAGTATCGTCACTGGTACTCCTGACCGCGCGAGCGCCTCGGAAAGATGTGATCCAATGAATCCAGCACCGCCCGTAACGACAACCTTCTCCGCCATATGCGCATCTTACCCTATGTTCCCCGCGCGGTCAGCGCGACACGGATAGTCTGGAGAATGATGAACAGATCCAGCAGAAGCGAACGATGCGCGAGGTAGAACAGATCATACGAAAGCTTCTCCTTGGTCTCAGCCACGTCGGTGCCATGGTGCGGATGGCGGTCATGCCTGAGCTGAGCCCAGCCGGAGAGCCCCGGCGCCACCAGGTAGCGCGCGTTGTAATACGGGATGCGCGCGCTGTATTGCGCTGCGAGAGCAGGCAATTCCGGCCTCGGCCCCACGAGCGAGAGGTCGCCGCGAAGCACATTCCAAAGCTGCGGCAATTCATCGATGCGCAGGACGCGAAGAATCCTGCCGACGCGGGTCACTGTAAGAGAGCTCTTCCCCTCCTCGCCATAATTCCCCTCGTCGTTGCCGCTCATGCTGCGGAATTTGTACACCGTGATCGGACGCTGATACTTTCCGACACGCTGCTGAGATATAAAGACGGCGCCACCGTCATCCAGTTTGATAGCAAGCGCCACGATTGGATAAAAGATGAGTGAAACGATGCCGATCCCGAGTGCCCCCACTATATCCATAACCCTCTTAAAGAGATCGTAGACAGTGGAAGCGCTTACGTTGCGCAAGATCCACTCGTAGTCGATAAGGGAAAGCGGTACTCGATCAAAGACCTCTTGGTAGAGATCCGCTGCCTCTACGAGCGCGAAGCGATTCTTCTGGAATGCTGCGTCGTAGATGATCGGCAGCGCGGCCGACACGGCCTTGTCGGAGAAATCCGCGACGAGGAATGTGACGTCTTCTTCCGCAGCGACGCGGCATGCCTGTTGGATAACCTCGTGCGACGGCGCAGTCGAGGTATCGAGCACGTAATCGAATGCGAATGTCGCGTGCGGGTCACGCTTTATTTCCTCCGCAAGCGCCTGCGCGTCCGATCCGTGAGCGATGAGGACCCCGCGCAATTTCTTCGCACGCGGCAGACGAGTAAACACGAGCCCTCGCCATGCGAAGATCAACACGAAGGAGATCACGAGATACAGGAGGAGGATAGTCTTGGGCGAAAGCCCGAACGAGGGAATGAAGAAGAAGAACAGGGCCGCAATCATCATATTGATGATCTGCGTATAGAGGATCGTCGTGATGAGCCTGCTGCGGAAAATGCGCGTATGCCTGCCGTAGAGGCCGGCCAAAAAGAAGACTGCTACCCATGCAGCGAAGAGGAGCGCGAACGGGCGCAGGTGCGTGAGGAAGAGGTCCATGGAAGGTTTCTCGAGATATCGCAGCGCAAGCGTAAGCCAGAGCGATGCAATGAACACCGTCACATCCCCTATGAGGAGGAGCAGATACTCCCGTTTCGGCACCAAGGTCATATTTTCATGTATCATGGCATCGACCCCTGTATGAATCAAGAAACGGCTCAAAAGCGCATAAAAGTGCTATTTGTGGTCACAAAATCGAACCTCGGCGGCGCACAAAAATACGTGTACGATCTCGCGACGAGTCTTTCGAAAGACGCGTTCGAACCGGTGGTCTTGTGCGGGGCTGCGCAAGGCAGCACGGCCGCTGGGCAGCTCATCGACATGCTCAATCATGCAAGCATCCGCACGATCTTCATCCCCGAGATGGGTCGGGACATCTCGCTCAGCGGAGACGTGCGGCTCCTTCTGAAACTGCGCCAGATAATGCGAACGGAGTGCCCCGATGCGGTGCATCTAAACAGCTCTAAGGCGGGCGGGCTCGGCGCACTTGCCGCGAGGCTCGGCGGAGTAAAAAAGATCATATTTACATCGCACGGCCTCGCATACGACGAGCCGCGCTCATCTCTGGCGCGCGCAGCTATTTTCACCGTGAGCTGGCTCACGTTCGCACTTTCACACATCGTGATATGCATCTCTAAAGATAATGCCGATCGCGTACGGAGGCTTCCGTTCTGCTCAAAAAAGGTGCGTCTGATCCACAACGGCATCCGCCAACCAGACATGCTCGAGAGAGCCGACGCGAGGCGGAAGCTGAACGAGCTGGCGGCGCCGATCGCACAGGACGTGACGTGGATCGGCACTATATCCGAACTCGTCCCGAATAAAGGTCTTTCGTATGCCATCAGAGCGTGCCAGGAATTGAAGAGAAGCGGTTCTCGATTCGTCTTTCTCATCATTGGCTCCGGTGATCTTCAAGTACCGCTTCAGAGACTGATCGATCGGTACGGTCTGGCAGACAATGTGCGGCTGCTTGGGTATGTCCCCCATGCAGCGCGGCTTCTGAAGGCGTTCGATATCTTTACGCTGACCTCAAGAAAGGAGGGTTTGCCGTATGTGCTGCTTGAAGCTGGTTACGCGAATCTGCCCGTTGTCGCCACAGACATCCCCGGCATCCGCGACATTATCGACAATGGCGTCAGTGGAGCTCTGTGCTCGCATCGCGACCCGGAGCTCGCCGCAGATTCTCTGCAGGAGCTCATACACGACCCGTCGTTGCGCAGCACGTTCGGCAGTGCCTTACACGACACAGTCGCTTCACGATTCTCGTTCGAGAGGATGGTGCGAGAGACCACTGAACTCTACCGCTAGATAGCGCCTATCAGTTCCGTTTCATCGCGAGCCCTCACGGTGACGCGAGCATTGCGCCGCATGCCCATGAGCATGCCGAGCGCGCCGAATTCCGTGAGCAGGTGCGATCCGCCATAGCTCATGAGCGGAAGCGTCGATCCAGTGATCGGCAAGAGGCCCATGTTCATGCCGGCATGCACGATGAACTGCGAAAAGAAATAGATCGCGATACCGACAGCAAAGAGCGATGCGAAGTTGTCTGGCGCATAGAGCGCATAGCCAAGGATGCGGAATATCACGACGCCAAAAAGAATGAAGACAAGCAGCACGCCGACGAAACCCCACTCCTCGGCGTAGGCGGCGAAAATGAAGTCGGTCTGATACTCAGGCAAAAATTGAAGCTTTGATTGGGTTCCATACCCCACCCCTTTGCCGAGTACTTCACCCGAACCGACGGCCACAGTCGATTGATACGCGTTGTATCCGGCTCCCCTGATGTCAGCGAGCGGATGCAGGAACGTGAGCACGCGCTGTTTCTGATAATCGTGCAGACCGTATTGCCACGCGAGACCGGAGATTATGGCGCCCGCGATGAAAAGCGTCGCAAGATGTTTCCACGAAATGCCGCCCACGAGCACCATGCCAAGCCATATCGAGAATATGATGATCGATGAACCGAGGTCAGGCTGGAAGAAAACCAGGATGAACAGTGCGAATGCATACGCGCCGGAGACCAGAATATGCCTGATGTGCTTGATCTCTACGTGCCGTCTCGCGAAATACTTCGCGAGCATCGCGACGAGCACGACCTTTGCGGGATCTGATGGTTGGAAGAAGAAGATGCCGAGGTTAAAGCGGTTTTGAGAACCCATGATGACCGACCCGAATACATAGATGAGCGCTAGCAGCGCTAGGGTCCCGACATAGAGCCCCACGATGATCGGCGTGCGTCTTAGGAAACCGTATTCGGGAATGCTCGCAATGAAGAAAGCCGCGACAGCGAGCCCTATCCATATCGTCTGGCGTTCGAAGAACGCGTTCTCTATAGAAAATGAGCGCATGGTCGCGAGACCAAGAAGGGATATGGCGAGCGCAGCCGCGAAAAGCACCCAATCTATATGAGCGAACGCGCGAGCACGCTGTTGGATCGAGCGAACCATCATCATACTAGCGCGCGCTCGCGGGAGCGGTCATCGGGATCACCATGACCCGTCCTACTGTTACGTTGAATGGTCCGGGCCACGTGAAGATGACCTGTTCTCGCTCTCCAGGCTCGAGCTCGGTCAATGCGGTCTGTGATGCAGTGAAGGCGTTGCCTGCGGGATCCGAAACGATCGCGACCAATGTGATGTCGCGGATGTTTCGTACGGACGTG
Source organism: uncultured bacterium (assembly GCA_966244515.1). GTDB lineage: Bacteria > Patescibacteriota > Minisyncoccia > Phycocordibacterales > UBA2100 > UBA10103. The sequence goes on along the minus strand of CBIMKN010000006.1, from coordinate 1,208 downwards.
TTCTCGATCGTGGCCGTGAGCCGCGGGATCGTTTCGGTATCGGTGATCGCCGTCTCTTTCACTTCAAGCACGGTCGATGCATCTGAGAGGCGCTCCCACTGAGGAGCCCTCTGGAATTCAAAGTACGTATGCGCGACGATCCGGCTCCCCGTCTCGATACCACCCTCGAATACCGCGGTGACCGAACCTGGCATGATGTACGTCGTACCCCTGCGTTCAGTGACGAGAATGTTGCGTTCATCATAGAGGCCAAAGCGATATTGAACAGCCCGCACGCCGGCTTCGGAATTGGGATTTTGGATATACGCCACTGCGCTGTATGCGCCGTCGCGAACCTTGAAAGCCCGCACCCACAGAAGGCCTGGCGGCGTGAGCGCGCCGTCATCGAGAAGCGGGCAGGGTCCGCCCCGATCGGCCGCTGTCTCGCCCTGATTCTGTATCCCGTCGCTGCACGAAGGCGGTATCGACAGATACCAATATGCGACGGGGACGCCTATGACGATCGCAAAGAAAAGAATGACACCGGTAGCATATGCGGTCCTCCTTCGAGACGCCCAAGACATGCGTCTATTGTACGCGATTGGAAAAACAAAGACACTTGTCTCATGAAAACAACCCGGACTTTTGATCCGGGTTGTTTTCTTTCGAGCATTCTGTGTTGGCGCCGACCTACTCTCGCCTTGCGACTACCATCGGCGCAGGTGGGCTTAACTGCCGTGTTCGGAATGAGAACGGGTGTACCCCCACCGCCAAAGCACCAACACAGAAGGCTCGACGACCTAATTTTTCTTAGCGGTACTCCGCTTAGAAAAATGGAAGTCCCTTTAGGGAAGAGTCTTCTGTCTGCCAGTTTATACGAACAGCGATTTCATCAAAGTAGCAAAGAATACGCGTCTCCCACATTTCCTTTCAGGAGTTCTGTCGGGGAATTAGTACACCTCGGCTCAACGGATTACTCCGCTTCCACCTGGTGCCTATCAACGTGGTCATCTCCCACGGCCCTCAAACGATTCCTTATCTTGGAGTTGGTTTCCCGCTTAGATGCTTTCAGCGGTTATCCGTTCCGAACATAGCTACGGAGCACTGCCGTTGGTACGACAGCTCCCAGACCAGAGGTTCGTTCATTTCGGTCCTCTCGTACTAGAAACGAATCTCCTCAAGAATCAACGCCTGCAGCAGATTAAGACCAACCTGTCTCACGACGGTTT
>CBIMKN010000005.1:0-17355 GCA_966244515.1 uncultured bacterium | reverse complement strand
GAGAAGCTGAGCTTTCTTTCGACCGGCGGCGGCGCCATGCTTGAGTATCTGCTCGACGGGACGCTGCCGGGCGTCGAAGCGCTCGAAAAGCCACTCGCGTAAGAGCCAAGGATCAGGAGCGTCTAATGAGCGGGCAGAGATGCCCGTAATCGCGTTACTATATACATATGAATAAGAACATAAGGAATGTTTTCATAGCATCACTGCTATCAGCAACGATCATATCGAGCGCAGTCTTTGCGTCCCCGGCGTCCGCACTCACAGTGGACGAGCTTCAGTCGCAGATCAAAGAGCTGCTTTCTAAAGTATCTACGCTCCAAGAACAGCTGAAGGTGGCGCTTCAGTCACAAGGTCAGGGGAGCGGACAATCAGACATTCAAGTGACAGCCGTACCGCGCATTTGCAAGATCATGCCGCAATACGCGCTCGCGCTCGGTACACGAGGCGACGAGGTGCGAGGTCTTCAGGAATTCCTCAAAAGCGAAGGCTTCCTCAATGCAGACGCGACGGGCTTCTTCGGCTCGCTCACGCGCGACGCCCTCTCGCGCTGGCAGGTTTCGCAAGGTATTCCGGGCGTCGGTATCGCAGGTCCCATGACTCGAGAAAAACTGTTCGCCCGCTGCGGACGCACTGATCTGCTTACGGTAAACCCAACGAGCGGCAAGGCGCCGCTACAGGTGACCGTCACATCCAAGATCGGCGATGCGAACTCGTATCGTCCGAGCGCAGCCGATGGCCAGGATGTGCTGATCGATTTCGGTGACGGCACGGAGCGCCAGTGGGTACACTGCGATACCATCGCCAATGATCAATTCGGCGGGCAGACCATGGGCGGTACGTGCATCAATCCCGTTTCATTCACACATACATACTCGGCGAATGGCACGTATACGGTAAAGCTCCTCCAGGCAGGCGGCATGTGCGTGGGCGGCTGCCCGGAGCGCATCATCGCGACTTCTTATGTGACGGTCGGCGATGCGCCGGTCGCATGTACCAAAGAGTACCGCCCCGTGTGCGGAGCAAAGCAGGTCGTCTGCATCAAGGCGCCGTGCAATCCGGTCCCGCAGACCTACGGCAATCGCTGCATGATGCAGGCGGATGGCGCATCCTATCTCTATGACGGCGCATGTACTGACAATGGCTCAAATAAGCCGCCGGTCGTAAGCTCATTCGGCGGCCCAACGAAGCTCTCGGTGAACGAGAACGGCACATGGACTATTCAAGCGTCCGACCCCGAGAGCGGCTATCTGTCATACGCCATCACCTGGGGCGATGAATTCATCGGTCCGAATTGGGGATCCGGCAGCGCGTCCGCGAAGAATGCACTCGACCAAACAGCGACCTTTACGCACTCGTATGCAAAAGCGGGGACGTATACAGTCACGGTCATCGTCAGCGATTCCGCGGGTGCGCAATCCAAGACTTCGGCCACAGTGCAGGTCGGCAGCGAAGCTGTCGCATGTACGATGGAGTATGTGCCCGTGTGCGGCAGGCCGACTGGATGCATGGACACGTGCCCGGCTGGCATGTACTGCACGATGATGTGCCGTCTGCACGATCCCGTGACCTATGGCAATCGCTGCATGATGAATGCGGCCGGAGCTGAGTTCCTCTACGAGGGACAGTGCAGTGCGACCAACTGACATCAATACATACGAAAAAGCGGCGCTACAGGCGCCGCTTTTTCATGAGAAGGATCCAAGTATCTTTTTCTGCACGTCTTCTGCCTCGCCTTCTTTATAACCGCGCTGCGGCATGAGCCTGATCCCGTCTCCGTGATAGCGGGGGATGATATGTACGTGCGGGTGATGCACGGTCTGTCCCGCGCCCTCGCGATTGTTCATCGCGATGTTCATCCCGTCGGTCTCAAGTGCCGCATCGATCTTTGACGCCAGAGTGCGAACTGTCTCAGCCACCGCAGCCCAATCATCTTGCGGTATGTCGTAGATATTGGTCGCATGATTCTTGGGTATGACAAGCGTGTGGCCAGCGCTGACAGGTCTGATATCCAAAAAGGCGATCGTCTTATCATCTTCGTACACTTTGAATGACGGGAGGTCGCCTCGGACTATTTTGCAGAACACGCAATCGTCGGCCATACAAGTCAGTAAAAAACAGTATAGCGTATAATCGCATGAATGACCGCTGAAGGACTTTCTGATCTTATCCGAACTCTTTTGCAGAGACGCGGCATAACCGACGATGCAGCGCCAGCCTTCCTATCGCCCGATTACGAGGCGCATACGCACGATCCATTCCTGATGGTAGGAATGCGTACCGCGGTCGAGAGGACACTCGGCGCTATCGCGGCGGATGAGCGGATCGCGATCTATGCCGACTTTGACTGCGATGGTATTCCCGGGGCGGCGCTCCTGAGTGATCTCTTCAGGAAGATCGGGTACGGCAATGTCGAGACGTACCTTCCTCACCGCGATAGGGAGGGGTACGGCTTTCACACGGATGCGATCGAAAAACTCGCGGCACGCGGCGTGAAACTCATTATCACGGTCGACGTCGGCACCACGGCAATAGAAGCCGTAGACTTCGCGAAAGAGAAGGGCGTTGATGTGATCGTGACCGACCACCACGAGATCACCGGTGAACTGCCCCGCGCCGTCGCCGTTCTCAATCCCAAGAGAGAACCGTATCCGTTCCCGCATCTGTGCGGCGCGGGCGTAGCATACAAATTCGCACAAGCGCTTCTCATTGAGGGTCGCCGGCGTGATGACGCACGCTTCGCATCTGTCGGGGCTGGCTGGGAGAAATGGCTGCTTGATCTCGTTGCGATCGCGACGGTAGCGGACATGGTCCCGCTCATCGGCGAGAATCGCGTGCTGGCGCATTGGGGCCTTACCGTACTTCGTAAGTCGCCGCGACCTGGCATCTCCGCGCTCGTCAACAAATTGCGTCTCAGAAAAGCGGAACTCACGGAGGACGATATCGGATTTTCCATAGCACCGCGTATCAATGCGGCTTCGCGAATGGACGATCCAGATCTCGCACTGAAGCTGCTCACGACGAAAGACTCAGTAGAGGCGGAATCTCTCGCCGCAAATCTCGAGCGGCTCAACGCGAGCCGCAAAGGGATCGTCGCTGGCATGGTGAGAGAAGCGAAGAAGCACGCGCGCGCCAGGTTCAAGCCAGGCGAAGTCGTGGTGCTAGGTGATCCTGAGTGGAAACCTGCTCTCCTTGGCCTCGCGGCGAATTCGGTCATGGAAGAGCGCGGTGGTGTCGTGTGTCTGTGGGGGCGCGATGCCAATGGGAAGATCAAGGGCTCGTGCCGGTCCGACGGCGCGATCTCCGTGGTGGAACTCTTTGCCGGCGCCGGCGATGCCCTCTCCGAATCCGGCGGCCACGCCGCTTCCGGCGGTTTCACTGTGCGAGACGGCGCGGTACACACTCTCCATGAAACGCTCGCGCGCGCGGCCGAAGCGATAGAGAAGAATGTTCAAGAGGAATCGCACGAGCATGATGCACACATCACGCTCAGAGAAGTGTCGTCGCCTCTCTACCGAGAAATATCGCGTCTCGCTCCTTTCGGGATGGGGAATCCGAAGCCAGTCTTTCGCTTGAGCCGCCTCCGGATCCGCGAGGTACGGCGTTTCGGGAAAGAGAGCAATCATGTCGAGGTCACGCTCTCATGCCTCGAATCATCCGCGGTGGCGCGCTCATTCGACTTCTTCCGCGGCCCTGAGGATTTCACGCATACGCCAAAAAGCGGTGAGGAAGCCTCGATCCTCGCTACGATCGAGCGCGACACGTTCCGCGGCGGCCTCGCACTCAGACTCATCGACGTCTTGCCTGCGTGAACAGCCGACACTTTGCATTTTCCTTGTGCGTGTTAGCGTGAACCTATGCATACATTTTCTATATCGGAGTCGATCCGTTTCGGGTGGGAGACTTTTAAGAAGCGACCGTGGTTCTTCATATGGACGCTCTTCGTGTTCAATATGCTTGCCGGGCTCAACTTTCAGTCCGAGAAAGAGTCGGCCGCAGACATGCACATGCAGGGACTCACGATAGCGGTCGGTGTCGCGGTCGCCATAGGCTTCGCAGTGATATCGGTCATCGCGAAAATGGCGCTCAATCGTTTTTTGCTCAGAGCGCACGAAGCGCCCGAGAGTGTAGGATTCAAAGAATCGTGGAAGCTTGAGAAATTCTGGAGATTCCTTGGCGCCAGCATCCTCAAGGGTGCCATCATCGGTCTCCCTGCGGTAGCTCTCGTAGGTGTTGCGTTCGTCAGCTACCCCAACTGGGCGATCGTCGTACTCGCAGTCGTGCTCGCTATAGCGTGGGCTGCGTTCATGGGCATCAAGTATCTCTTCGTCGAGCTCATCGTCATGGACACCGACCTCTCTGCCGTTCAATGTCTCCGCGAGAGTGAAAAGGTGACGCGTGGCGAATTCTGGCACCTTGTTGGCTTCTCGCTTGCAGTGGCTGGAGTATGCATCCTCGGTCTCCTTGCGCTCATCGTAGGCCTTTTGGTGGCTGTGCCTGTCACGATGTTCGCCTACGTGCACGTCTATAAGAAATTGAAGGCACGTGCGGCCGCTTCAGCCTAAATTCTGAGGCAGTGTATGATGTGGCGATGTCGAATATCGTCATATTCTGCGACGGCGCATCGAAAGGCAATCCTGGCAAAGGAGGCTGGGGCGCTGTCGTCGCTGACGACGAACGTGTCGTAGAGCTCGGCGGACGAGAAGAGCACACGACAAACAACCGCATGGAACTCAAAGCGGCGCATGAAGCTCTCGCTCAGGCCGCCGCCATGAACCCGGCCGCGATAGATGTGTACGCGGACTCCTCATACGTCATTCAGGGCGCTCTATCGTGGGGCAAGGGCTGGCGCCGCAATGGCTGGATCACCTCGACCAAGCAGCCCGTCCTCAATCGTGATCTATGGGAACCTCTCCTCGATCTCATTGATGAGATGCCAGTTACGGTACGCTGGCACAACGTCGGCGGTCACGTCGGCATTGGCGGCAACGAGCGAGTCGATGAGATCGCGTCTGGCTTTGCATTTGGAGACGCGATCCCGTTGTACGCAGGATCGCGCAGTGAGTATCCGATCGATCTCGCGAATATCGATATCGATGAGAATCTGCAGAAGAAAAAAAGCGAGTCACGAGAACGCTCGAAGGCAAAAGCGTATTCATACGTGAGCGAAGTTGGTGGAGTCGTGGAAGTGCATGCGACGTGGCCTGAGTGCGAAGCGCGTGTGAGAGGGAAGAGAGCGAGATTCAAAAAATCTCTAAGTGCAGAAGACGAGAAACAGATCATTGCTTCATTCTCGCGCTAAGATTTCATTGATGGCTGCTAGAGTTGTCTGGTCGCTCTCACTCGGGTTTTTGGCGGGCGTGTTTGCACGCTCCGTTTTCGACGTATCGCTGCCGCACGCTCTACTCTTCGCGCTCGTCGCGGCGATATCGATACTCTTTGCTCTCGGACTCCGAAAAAATATGTTTGTGGTGATAGCAATGCTTTGCGCCGCAATCTCGGCAGGGATCCTGCGCATGGACGCAGCGCGCATCGTGGCCGACCCCGTACTCGCCGCGCAGATCGGTACGCACGTGACACTGAACGGACACGTCGTCGAAGAGCCAGACGTGCGGGACAAAAGTGTCCGTCTCACTGTGAGGGTGCGCGAGCTCGTCGGAGCAACATCGAGTACGGTGGTAGACGCCAAAGTGCTCGTCGTCGCTCCTGCACATACTGAGCTTTCGTACGGCGACGCGATCGAGGCGGAGGGTGAACTACGGTATCCCGAAGCATTCGAAACGGGCTCAGGCAGGGTATTCAACTATCCGATGTTTCTCGCTAAAGATGGGGTTCTCTTCGAACTTGCGTTCGCAACGGTAGAGGTGCGAGGCGAGAATAGGGGGCATATATTCAAACGCGGTGCTCTCTCGACAAAGCACTGGTATTTGTCCGGGTTGCATCGTTCGCTGCCTGAACCAGAAGCGGGTCTCGCCGGAGGCATCACGTTAGGGGACAAGCGCGCGATCAGCGATGAGCTGAGCGGTGCGTTCCAAACCTCGTCGCTCATCCACATCATCGTGCTCTCCGGCTACAACATGTCGGTCGTGATAAACGCCGCCGCTCACGCGCTCGCATTCTTGCCGCGGTATGGCCAATTCGCAGCAAGTGGGGTGATCGTCGCAGTATTTATCCTCATGACCGGAGGTGCAGCCAGCGCGACGCGTGCGGGAGCAATGGCGCTCATCGCTACGTACGCGAGGCTCGCAGGACGAGAATTCATCGCGCTACGCGTCCTCGCTGTAGTCGCCTTCGCTATGGCGCTGTGGAACCCGTACCTTGTCGCGTTCGATCCAGGATTTCAGCTCTCCGTCCTTGCCACGGCAGGCCTTATACTTCTGACCCCGTATTTCGAGAAGAAATTATCGTTCATACCCGCCCGGTACGGTCTTCGCGAGATCGTCGCATCGACATGCGGGACGCAAATATTCGTCTTGCCGCTCATCTTGTATCAAAATGGCCTGCTTAGTTTTGTGGCGATACCGGCTAACTTCCTCGCGCTCGTAGCGGTTCCTTTCGCGATGCTGTTTTCCTTTGTCGCAGCGATCGGCGGCCTCGCACTTGGGCCCCTTTCGCCGATCATTGCGCTCCCGGCGCTGGGACTTCTCGCGTACATCATCAAAATTGCGGAGTTCTTCGCATCATTGCCTCACGCATCTGTGATCGTCCCGTCATTTAGCGCGTGGTTCGTGGTTGCCGCATACGTCGGGATCGCGCTCCTGGTGTGGCGAACAAAAGAAACTGCGGTGCATCAGACGACAAAATGAAAAGCCGGCCCGAGGGCCGGCTTTTCGAGGAGGTGTCCTTACATCGCTGAGACAGGAGAGCTTGAGCGGCCCTTCCACCAACCGACAAGGGCGGCCGGGATGACCCAGTACCCGAGAAGTACGAGCGTAGACCAGCTCATGAGAAACGGTCCGAAATTCGGGATGACCGCAGCCATCTGCGAGAGGGAACCGGTCGACGTGAGAACGCCTGCGACGCCCGATACGAATGCAACGAGAAGCGCCACCACGAAGCCAAGAGCGCCGAAGATGGCGCCAGTCTTGAGGCTGTTCACGCCATACCACATGGCGAGAGTGGCGACGACGACAGCTGCGAGCAGCACGAATGAGATGTACTGCGCGGTGAGCATGCCTGGTGTTGCGCTCGCAGGTACGAGCGCCACGATCGCCGCGACCACGGTATTGGCCACGTAATTACCGAAGAACGTTATAAGAAATGCCTTTTGATAGTTCATAGAGAGCCGGTAAGTGTTAATACATGAAGGATATCACGCTGCTGCCGCGTCAAATCGCTTTTCCACCACGTTCCAATTGAGGTTTTTGAAGAACGCGTCGAGGTATTGTCCCTTGCCCTGCGCGCCATAATCGAGGAGGAATGCGTGTTCCCACACGTCGATGCCGAGGATCACGGGCAGTGTGGCGAAGTGCCCCTGATGCTGCTCTCCCGCAAAACCTGCGAGGAACTGCTTCGCGACCGGGTCCCAATAGAGGAGCGCCCACCCAGGTCCGCGCATCTTGGCGATGGCTTTGAGGTACTCCACGAAATATTCCGGCTTGTGGTACTCCTTCACGAGCTGTTCGTAGAAAGCGCCTTGTGTCGGCATTACGGTTGCGCCGCCTTCGAATTGCGAGAAATAGATCTCGTGGAGGCGCATGCCATCGAATTCGAAGCTGCGTCGTCGGATGAGCTCCGAGAGCGCGTGTGCGTGCTTCTCGCTCTCTTTTGCATACTCAGGCAAGAGTGCCGAAATAGCATTGAAGTTCTTAACATAGCCTTCGTAGAGGCCGATATGCTCGTCAATGGACTTTTTCGATATCCCGTCGAGCTCAGGGATCGAAAATTTCTTTGGTTCGTAATTCATAGTCGCAGTATACACCGATGGTTCATGAAGGATGTATGTATATACTTTTTGCATGCGGCAAAGCTCTGTCGTCGTTTTCATTGGGATCTGCGTTCTTCTCTTAGTGCTCGGGATCATCGTGTACGCCGATGCCCTGGAGGACCGCCGCGGACTCCTTACTGTATCGTTTCTCGACGTTGGTCAGGGTGATGCCGTTTTCATCGACTCGCCGTCAGGGACGCAGGTGCTCATCGATGGAGGGCCAGGATCGAGCGTGCTGCAGCGTCTCCCCGAAGTGATGCCGTGGTATGACCGCAGCATCGATCTGATGATCGCGACGCACCCTGATGCCGATCATGCTGGCGGTCTCATCGATGTGCTTGATCGATACGCTGTTCGGCGCATCGTGCGATCGAGCGTGCGGGGCGAGACCGCTCTCGCGAGCACCTTTGAGAAAAAGATTGCCGGAGAGGGTGCTGAGCTCGAGATGGCCGAGCGCGGAGCAGTGTACGATCTCGGCGGGGGCGCACAGCTGCACGTACTGTTTCCTGATAGGCCTGTGCCGGGCGTGGAGACGAATGTCGGCTGCGTCGTGACGCGCCTTACATACGGCACTACCGCATTCATGCTGCCGTGCGACGCACCCGATGAGATCGAGAACTACCTCGTCATGCTCGACGGTGAGAGGCTTAAGTCCGACGTGCTCAAAGCCGCGCATCACGGATCGAAGACGTCTTCATCGCGGCCATTCGTCGGCGCGGTAAGTCCATCGTACGCGGTCTTCTCTCGAGGGTGTGGCAACACGTACGGTCACCCATCGCCTGAGACTGTCGAGACCTTCGCGCGATTCGGTATTCCCACATTCGACACGTGCGAAGAGGGTACGGTCGCATTTGTCTCTGATGGACAGTCGGTGCGCCGCGAGTAAAGTGATGCGAGGAGGACGCCATGACTATATTGAATTTTGTATCACGCGCACTCTACGGGCTTTCGTTCGAAGAGTTGTCGCGGCTCTTCTTCCGGGGTCGGCCGCCAGGACGGCGTTGCCGCACCTCTGTATCCACGGTCATCGCAGACGATGATCGCTTCTCGTGGGGCTGATCGCTCTGCGACGGAGCAAAGAAAAGGCCCGGGGTGACCCGGGCCTTTGTTCTGCACGCTTTGAAACTAGATGATGCCGGCTTTCTTGAGCGTCTGGAAGGCGCCGCGCTTCTTCATCGTCTTGAGGCCCTTGGCCGAGACATGCACTGTGATCTTCTTGCCGAGCTCCGGTACGAAGAGTGTCTTTTTCTGGAGGTTCACCTGGCGGCGGCGCTTGCCCGTCGGGTTGAATTTGGTAGCACGAACACGGTTGGAGTAGCCGCCTCCGACCTGTGAGCCTTTGCCTGTTATGTCGCAGACACGTGCCATATAGTTAGTCGGCAGATAGTAACACCATGGGCAGAGAAAGGCAATGCGTGGCCGTATACTATACGGAATGAGACGCGCGGCATACGCAGTATCGCTCCTGCTCCTCCTACCGCAGCTTGCGGCAGCGGGCACGGCCTCGTACACGACGCCCGGTACCTACACTTTTACCGTTCCGACCTACGGTACGCTTTCTATAGATGTACGCGGCGCGGGCGGCGGCGGCGGCGGATTGGGCTGGGCGGGGACACAACCGTTCAACGGCCAAGGCGGCGGCGCTTCATCATTCGGCGGTTCCGTTATCGGCTATGGCGGCGGCGGTGCTATCGGCTGGGGATACGATGATTCTAGCTTCGACGGTACGTGTCGCTCATATAGCACCAACGGCAATTCAGGCACGGCTACGGGGGGTACGCAAAATATCACCGGCGGTGGGAGTACAGGTGGCTCCGGAGGGAATGGGAGTGGATATACCCAAGATAACGGCTGCGGTGCACCCGGTAAGGGTGGCAATGGAGGAAGGGCCACCAAGACGTATGCGACCGGCGACTTGTCGGCTGGTTCCAGTATTTCTATTGGTATCGGTACAGGTGGTGCGGGCTACCACTCGGGCGTGGGATATCCCATGTACAGCGGTCTTCCGGGTCAGAACGGCTCCGTCACCATCACCTGGACCGACCTCCCCACAGCAAGCTGCACCGTCTCGTTCACCCCGAGCGCCATCAACCAGGGCGAGAGCAGCACGCTCTCCTGGAGCGCCACCAACGCCAACACCTCTGTCTACATAGAGAACGTCGGCTACGTCGCCGGCTCGAGCGGCTCCTTCTCCGTCTCGCCCGCGAGTACCACCGACTACTCCTGCTACGCACAGGGGAGCGGTGGCAGTGATGGGTGGCACGAGGCAGTGCTCACCGTCTACCAGAGCTGCACGCTCGACGGCGAAGCGGTCACCAACGGAGCGAGCATCACCGCATATGAGAACAGTACGGTCCCGTACGGCTCCTCCTGCGTCAGCGAGACGCGGACCTGCAGCGACGGCACGCTCTCCGGCTCGTACCAGTACGCCTCCTGCGCCGTCTCGCACCAGTCCTGCACCCTCGACGGCACCACGGTAGCGCACGGCGACAGCCACACCTTCTACCTCTCCCAGGTCGGCTCTCCCTGCTCCTCCCTTGCGCAGAGCCGCACCTGCACCGACGGCGACCTCTCCGGCAGTGCCTCCTACCAGTACACCGCCTGCACCTGCGCCCCGCTCTACTCCTGTTCCGGTAATGACATCACATACACCGACGCTTCCTGCCACACCGAGACCATCCTCTCCTGCACGGCTCCCTACTTCTGTTCACCCGGCTCCTCCTCCTGCGTCTCTCCGGACCCGGTATTCAATGCGGGTAGTGGCCGCACCGGCCACCTCCAGGTTCAGCCCCAGCTCATCCCCAAGGGCCTCACCACCACCGTCTACTGGAATGTTGCCAACGTGCAGAGCTGCACCGTCACCGGCTCCAACGGCGACTCCTGGAGCGGTCTCTCTGGTGCCAATGCCTCCGCTGCCATCTCTGCCCAGGTCCTCTACACGCTCTCGTGCGTCCCCTTGGAGGGTGCTTCCTTCTCTTCCGAGATACAGCAGGTGAACGTGGTGCCGGTGTTTCAGGAGTTGTGATCCGGTGTATAGTGTCCTGATGCAGATAAGTGACACGATATTCCTCATCGCTGTCATCATGTTCTCGGCAGTGATACATGAGGTCATGCACGGAGTCGCCGCTGATAGGCTCGGTGACCCGACGGCTCGTTATGCGGGCAGGCTTACGCTCAACCCGATCCCGCACCTCGATCCCATCGGTTCGGTCATTCTCCCTATCCTCCTCGCATTCTCCGGCTCCCCGTTCTTTTTCGCGTGGGCGAAGCCTGTCCCGTACAATCCATTCAATCTGCGCCCCGGGCGATTTTCTGAGGCGATCGTCGCGGCAGCAGGGCCTATCTCCAATCTCGTCATCGCGCTCGTGACGGGTCTTATTATGCACCTGGTCTCGCTCGCACCCGAGGTGAATGCGGTCCTTTTCCTCATTGTGGCGGTCAATGTCATGCTCTTTCTCTTCAATCTCTTCCCGATACCTCCGCTCGACGGCTCCAAGATCCTCGCGTCGCTATTGCCTCGTTCCCTCGCGTATGGCTACGACGCTTGGCGAGCGAAGCTTGAGTACAACCCGTTCCTCGGGATGGGGCTCGTGCTTGTCATTATTGTGGTCTTTGGGCAGGCCTTTGGCAGCTTCGTGCTTCAGGTGGCGAGGGCCATAGCAGGGGTCTAGGCCGCTTTCTTGCAATTCTAGGCGCTTAATAGTAGTATCTGCGGACATCCCTTCGGGGATTTTTCATTGCAATGGCTACGATAAATCAGCTCGCACGCAAAGGTCGCAACCCGCGCGTGTACAAGTCTAAGACCGGCGCGCTCGCGCGCGGTTTCAACACGCTCAAGAATCGCCCAAGCTTCTACCCGGCACCTTTCAAGCGCGGTGTCTGCACCCGTGTCACGACCAAGACGCCTCGTAAGCCGAACTCCGCTATCCGTAAGATCGCTCGCGTGCGTCTCACCAACGGCATGGAGATCACTGCGTACATCCCGGGCGAGGGACACAACCTCCAGGAACACTCTGTCGTCCTCGTGCGCGGTGGCCGCGTGAAGGACATCGGCATCCGTTACACGATCGTGCGCGGCAAGCTCGACGCTACGGGCGTAGAGAAGCGCCGCCGCGGCCGATCTCGCTACGGCGCGAAGAAGCCGAAGGGTGGCAACTAATACCTATTTGATATATGCGACGCCCTGTAAAAAATCGTAAGCAGCCTCAGCCGGACGAAGTGTACGGATCTCTCAAGGTTGCCAAGCTCATCAACTACGTGATGGAGCGCGGCAAGAAGGACACAGCCCGCAAGATCGTCTACAAAGTGATGGAAGAGCTCAAGAAGGAAGGCGATCCTGTCGCGATCCTCGAGGAGGCGCTCGAAAAAGCAGCGCCGACCGTCGAGGTCCGCTCACGCCGCGTCGGCGGCGCCAACTACCAGGTGCCGCGCGAGGTTCGTCCTGAGCGCCGCCTTGCACTCGGGTTGCGCTGGATCGTCGAGGCAGCTGAGGGAACGAAGGGTGTCCCGATGGCCGACTCGCTCCTCAAGGAGATCCAGGCAGCGTACAAGGGTGAGGGCAGCGCGGTCACGAAGAAGGAGACCACGCATCGCATGGCCGAAGCCAACAAAGCATTCGCCCACTTCGCCTGGTAAATATCCAAAGCAAACAAAACACCGCCCTCCTGGGCGGTGTTTTCGTATGGCACAAACTGCCGTACCATGCCCGCATGGCCGACGTGAAGATCGAGGAGAGCTGGAAAGAGAAACTCAAAGAGGAGTTTGAGCAGGAATACTTTAAGCAACTCTCCGATTTCGTGCGCGAAGAATACAAGCGCACCACGGTCTACCCGCACCCGAAGAATGTGTTTCGCGCTTTCGATGAGACGCCTTTTAAGCAGGTGAAGGTGGTCATTCTCGGGCAAGACCCGTACCACGGGGAAGGTCAGGCCAATGGCCTGTGCTTCGCGGTAAATCCTGGTGTTCGTCCGCCGCCTTCACTGCAAAATATTTTCAAAGAGCTTGAAGCGGACCTCGGGCACCCGGTCGATCGGGATCCCGATCTCTCGCGCTGGGCCAAGCAGGGCGTACTTCTTCTCAATGCGACCCTCACGGTGAGTGCGAAGACGCCCGGCAGCCATCAGGGTAGGGGGTGGGAGCAATTTACCGATGCTGCTATCAAGAAACTCAACGACGAAAGAGAGAATCTCGTCTTTATATTGTGGGGCAACTATGCGAAGCAAAAGGGTGCGCACATCGATCGCACGAAGCATCTCGTGATCGAAAGCGCGCACCCATCGCCATTCTCCGCACATTCCGGCTTCTTCGGCTCTAGGCCTTTTTCAAAGACCAATGCGTACCTCGTGTCTCATGGGCTGCAGCCTGTTGGGTGGTAAGGAAACGCTCTCACGGGAGTCTCATAGGCGACGAGTATATGTATCCTATGGGCCTTTTTTCGATTTTGGTCGTATTCATTCTATTGGCGGTGCTCGGCGCCCTGGTCGCCCTCGCGATCGACGAGGAGTTTTGGTTGTAGCGGAGCTTGTATTTTGACCTCATATCCGTTACATTGGCGCTACGCCATGGGCGGTTTTCTTTTTAAACAGAGACCACCTTTGCCCCTTGCGCCGTGATTATCTACATTAAATAAGACTATTTATATGAGTCGTGATTATCCGCTCGAGAAAGTACGTAACTTCGGCATCGTTGCTCACGTTGACGCAGGCAAGACCACCACGTCGGAGCGCATCCTCTACTACACCGGAGAGAGCCACAAGATCGGCGAGGTGCACGAAGGTGCAACGGTGACTGACTGGATGGAACAGGAGCGCGAGCGCGGCATCACGATCACGGCGGCCGCGATCACGTGCTTCTGGAACCCAACCTACATGGGTGCCGACACCTCCTACAAGCATCGCTTCAATATCATCGACACCCCAGGACACATCGACTTCACTTCAGAAGTGAAGCGCTCGATGCGCGTTCTCGACGGCGCAGTCGTCGTCTTCGACGGCGTCGCAGGCGTGGAACCGCAGTCGGAGACCAACTGGCGCTATGCCGAAGAGGCTGAGGTGCCGCGTATCTGCTACATCAACAAGCTCGACCGCACTGGTGCGTCATTTGAGAAATCCTACGCTTCCATCCTCGACCGCCTCTCTCCGAAAGCGGTCCGCTTCCAGCTCCCGATCGGCGCTGAGGATCAGTTCGAGGGTGTCATCGACCTCCTCACCATGAAGGCGTACAAGTTTGAGGGCGAGATGGGTAAGAATGTCGTCGCGTACGACATCCCCGCGAATCTCATGGACGATGCGAAGAAGTATCGCGCTGAACTCGTCGAGAGGATCGTCGAGAATGACGACGCGCTCATGAGCGAATACCTCGACGGCAAGGAGATCCCGCTTGAGACACTCAAGAAGACGCTTCGCCAGGCGGTCGTCACCAACAAGATCTTCCCTGTTCTCACGGGCTCTTCTCTCAAGAACAAGGGCGTGCAGCTCGTCCTCGATGCTGTCGTCGACTTCCTCCCGTCTCCGCTCGACCTCCCGCAGGCGACCGGAATCAATCCAGACACCAATGCTGAGGAGGCTCGTCCGGCATCCGACAGTGAGCCTTTCGCAGCTCTCGTCTTCAAGCTTCAGACGGACCCGTTCGTAGGCGCACTCACGTTCTTCCGCGTCTACTCTGGCGTCGTGAACACCGGCGATACCATCTACAACTCTGCGACCAGCAAAAAGGAGCGCATCGGACGTATGGTCCGCCTCCAGGCGGACAAGCGCGAAGAGATCAAGACGGTGCACGCGGGCGAGATCGCTGCGTTCGTCGGCATGAAGGAGGTGAAGATCGGCCACACGGTCTGCGATCCTGAGCACCCGATCATACTTGAGAGCATCAAGTTCCCAGAACCGGTCGTATCGCTGCGCGTCGAGCCGAAGACGAAGGCTGACCAGGAGAAGATGGGCATCGCGCTCTCCAAACTCTCCGATGAAGACCCGACCTTCCGCGTCGCATCCGATCCAGAGACGATGGAGACCATCATCTCAGGCATGGGTGAACTCCACCTCGAGATCATCGTTGATCGTATGAAGCGCGAGTTCGGCGTCGAAGCTTCGACAGGCAAGCCCCAGGTCGCATACCGCGAGACTATCCAGGGCACTGCAGACGTCGAATACAAGCACATCAAGCAGACTGGCGGTCGCGGTCAGTACGGTCACGTGAAGATCAAGGTGAAGCCGCTCGAACCGCTCGTCGAGGGCGAAAAGCTCAAGAACAACGTCGATCGCGAAGATCACTTCGAATTCATCAACAACATCAAGGGCGGCGTGATCCCTCAGGAATACATTCAGCCGGTCAAGAAGGGCCTCAAGGAAGGTATGGAACGCGGCGTTCTCGCTGGCTTCCCGATGGTCGATGTGTCTGTCGACCTCTACGACGGCAGCTACCACGACGTCGACTCGTCGGAAATCGCCTTCAAGCTTGCTGCGCTCAATGCATTCCAGGAGGCTATCCAGAAAGCGAAGCCCGTCATTCTCGAACCGATCATGAAACTCGAGGTTGTCATGCCCGAGAAGTTCATGGGCGATGTCACAGGCATGATCAACGCAAAGCGTGGCACCATCGAGGCGATGGGCGAACGCGGCCAGGCTCGTGTCGTGACCGCAAAGGTCCCGCTCTCCGAGCTCTTCGGATTCACCACACAGCTTCGTTCCGCTACGGAGGGCCGCGGTGTACCGAACGTCGAGTTCTCTCACTACGCGGTGGTACCTCGCAACGTCCAGGAAGAGATCGTCACTTCGCGTAAATAATTCCGCTTCTACTCAAAAAACCCCGCATCATGCGGGGTTTTTTGTTGTCCCCAGGGACGAGTGGGGCGTGAGCTCTACCGTGCGACCATGGGGGCATTACTCTAGGCACACGCATGCATGCGCACCTATAAGATTCTCGGACAACGCGGCCTCGTCCGCTTCCAATGCGAATCTTGCGAACGCACTTACTGGTCTGCAGGATGCTCCTAAAGCGTTAATCTCCAAGCTGCGGCAATAAGGAAGCCGCACCGTGATCCAAATCCCGCCCCGCGCGGGGTTTGTAGTGCACAACCAAGGCTCGCCATACGGTCGGATGCATACTTATTCTCGTGAACCGGTATGTCATTGCACTCATAGTTATAGCGACACCGTGGTACGCGTACGCCGGTACGCAAACGTACGCATCTCCCGGTACATACTCTTTCAGTGTTCCAAGCTTCGGCAGTCTCACAGTCGATGTTCGCGGCGCGGGCGGCGGAGGAGGAAGCGGCGTGGGGAATGGATCGGGCGGCGGTGGGGGAAGCGGTGTGGGCAACGGATCGGGTGGTGGCGCATCGAGCTTTACCGGAGGCGTCGTCGGCTATGGAGGCGGCGGCCAGACGTGGACGGGTGCTGCGTCGCCAGCTGGCGGCAGAGGGACCGCGGCGATATCACAGCGCACCGAATACACGCTGACTTGCACCGCACTCTCGGGTGTCACACCCCACACGTTTTCTGAGACGCAGATCGTGAATATAGTCCCGTCGTACCGCGAGGAATAACCGCGATGCTCATTGTCCAGAGTTTTCACGAAATACGCGATGCTGATCCCGATACTACCGATATAATTGGGTAGTGAAGGGAATTCGTCTCATTCTCTTGTTTCTCCTGGCGCTCTTAGCACCGAGTGCTGCCTCCGCCTACAGTCAGAAGTACTACCAGTCGAGTTACTACAGCCAGTCGTACTATCAATCGTACTATCAAAGCTCGTATTATTCCGGGGCAGGTGGTGCGGCGCACACCGACTACCGCATTCTCACTTACACAGGGAGCACGCAGACATTCACAGTGCCAACGGGTGTGTCGTCGCTCCGCGTAGTGGTAGTCGGCGGAGGCGGCGGAGGCGGCGGAGATTCCAACGGATGGGGCAGTGGCGCCGGCGGCGGCTGTGGCGGAGGTGTTTCGGGCACAACGGTGTCGGTGACGCCAGGACAGACGATTAGTTACTACGTAGGTGCTGGCGGGGCTGGCGGAGCCGGACCGACGGCGAACGGTTCCTCGGGCCAAGGTTCATATTTTGGATCGGTGTCTGGCGCTGGTGGCGGCTGGGGTCGCAACGGTTACTACAACCTCTACGGCTCGTACGCAGGGGGTTCCGGCGGTGGTTCGGGTGGTGGTGGCGGCGGCAACGGCTGGCCCGGTTTCTATGCACTTAATGCACCAGGGGGAAAGGGGGGAAATCTCGCCCCGAACAACTATTCCACTGCAGGCGGCTACTGCACCGGTGCGGCATGGAGTGGCACGCTGACCTCATACATCACGGCGGTCTCTTTTTCGACAGGCGACGGTGGCTATGCCCCGGGCGGCAACTCGTATTGGGGCGGGGGCGGGGGCGGTGGTCTCATCATCAACAACAGCACCGTGAACGCAACGGCAGGCAACCAGAGCCCG
>CBIMKN010000004.1:0-23084 GCA_966244515.1 uncultured bacterium | reverse complement strand
CACGAAGCATAGCCGCACGATCTATCGCTACAGCGATGGGCGCATGGTACTCGAGGCGATGGAAGTCGCGCGCAATGTGGTCTCGAGTGCGCTCGAAGAGCGCGACAAGGCGGGTATAAAGGTGCGCCAACCGCTCTCGAAGCTCTCGATCCCATCGTCACTGAAACTTGCCGAGGAGTATCTTGCGATAATCGCGGACGAGGTCAATGTAAAGCGCGTCGAGCGAGAAGGCGCGACGATATCCCTCGACATGGTCATCACCGACGAGCTAAAGGAAGAAGGGTATGTGCGCGATACTATCCGTGAGATACAAGCGTATCGAAAGGAGCAGGGCTTGAAGCCGGGCGAGAGAGCGATTTACCGCGCGAATGTCTCGCCGGAACAGCGCGCCATCATAGAAAAGAACAAGTCTGAAATAGAAAAAGTGACCACGACCTCGATTGAATTCGCATGACGCGGGCAGTCATATTCGATTCGGACGGCATGCTCGTGCACGGGCCGCGCTTTAGCGAGAAATACATAACCGATCATGGCATCTCGATCAAACTCATGGAGCCTTTCTTCGAGGGTCCTTTCAAGGATTGTCTCGTGGGCAAAGCGGACCTCAGAGAGGAGCTTACCAAGGGGTGGCTCGAGAACTGGCAGTGGAGAGGAACTGTCGATGAGCTCCTAAACTACTGGTTTGCCGTCGGCGACAGGCGCGACGAATCGGTATTCTCTTCTGTCGCAACACTTCGCGGAAAGGGTATTGTGTGTCTCGTTGCGACGAACCAGGAGAAATATCGGACCGCGTACCTATCGAATACGTTTGGATATACTGCCGCCTTCAATAAGGTGTACTCCTCAGCCCTCATTGGTCACAAAAAGCCTGAACAGGAATTCTTCGAGCACGTTATGCGCGACATCACGGCGTCATTCGCGATCTCGGATCCCAAAGAGGTTATGTTCTGGGATGATGACATCGACAATGTACGAGGTGCGTCTGATTTCGGTTTCGATGCACATCAATTCACAGGCGCGGAAGCGTATGCCGAGATTATGCGCTCGATGAAGCTGCTCTAACTGTATGTACCAAAAGTACAACACAGAGGCGCTCGTGCTCGCATCTAGAGAGAGCGGAGAAGATGACCGCACGATCGTGCTTTTCACACGTGATTTCGGTCTCGTGCGCGCTCGCGCGAGCGCGGTGCGCAGCGAAAAATCGAAGATGCGGTACGCTCTGCAGAATTACACGCACGCGCAGGTGTCCTTGGTGAAGGGGAAGCGCGGTTGGCGTATGGCTGGTGCGAGTGCCGTACAGAATGCCACCGGCGACGTACGAGGAATCGCGGCGTTCGCGCGCGTATCCGAGCTCATCATGCGTCTCGTCCACGGAGAAGAACAGAATGAATATCTCTACAGAGCGCTTGCTGAGGCGCACGGGGCGCTCACACAAGAACGTGTAGATGCCTTTGGCACTATTGAGATCGTCTGTGTCGCGAGAGCGCTCTACGCTCTTGGCTATATTTCTGCGGAGGCCCTCTCCACCGCTCTCTTTACGCACACCGCCTATACGGGTGAATCTCTCCTCGAAGCTGAGACGATGCGCGATAAGCTGCTGTCATCGATAAACAAAGCGATTGCCGAAACGCAGCTCTGAGCTTAAGCTTCGCCTATGGTTTCGGTGAGCCCGCTCGCGATAGCGTCCACGCTGCAGTTGCCGCTCGCGCTCTATGCGTCAGTCCCCGTGGGGCGAATGACCGACGATAACGGTGCTACATACACGATACTGGCGGGCGTGCCACAGGACGTAGCTGCTCAGCTGCGCGCTCGTTCTCTCGATGTCACTGACGAGGCGCTTCAGAGTAACACGAGGGACATGCAGCGCTTCGGACCAGATGGCTCATACGAGGCGTGGTACGAAAAAGGCAGGCTTCCCATTGTGCTTCTCAGTGCCGAGAACGAGTTAGCTGCTATTGGTACGGACCATCGCCCTTGCCGACAGACTCAGAAATTCCCGTAACAGATGCGACAGGGGATTGGGATACGGCAGGCTATCGCGCATACGGCACGTATCGCGGTAAGGGTCTCATGACCCCATTCATCACATTCACGCTCGAATTGCACCGCTCGCTTTTCCCGAACAGAAAGATCTGGATCGAGACGAATGCAAACAATGCGCCCGGGCGGCGCGCGTTCCAAAAAGCAGGCTACACCGAACTCGGTACGCGTATTTCTAACGGGCGTATTCTTATGGTGAGCGAATAATATGTCGCGCGTAAAGATAAGCGAATACAAAGCCAAGAAAATGCTCTTCGGAGATTCGTATGACGGCCGGCAGATCCGTAGCGGGACCATTTCCATCCCTGCCGGATCGTGGGCCCTAAAAGTGGATCAGGGGATCAAGAAGCGCATGAAGCAGGGGCTCGTGATGATCGATAAGAGCGTCGAGGAAATGAAAAAGGCGATCGCGGCGTGGGAGAAAAAGGGCTTCTCGCAGTTCATTCTCGAGCCTCTCTACCCGCACGAAGCATCTGAAGAGCAGTATTTCTCTCTCGAGCGCATTCGAGACGGTCTCAGGATGCTCCACGCAAAAGGCGGCGGCATCGACGTCGAGGAACACCCAGGATCTGTACGCGACTATATGATCGGGTCTGATAAGGACATTGATGCGGTCGCAAGACAGTCGTCGCTCCCGACGGATTTTTTGCGCGGCGTTGTGGGCGTATTCGATAAGAATCACTTTGCATTCCTTGAGATCAATCCGCTCGTCGTCCGTGGCAACGATGTCAGGGCTCTTGATGCAGCAGTGCTGGTCGATAGCGCTGGAGAGTTCTTTGTAAAGGACGCATGGGGTTCTGCGGACATAATTACGCCGCCCGCTAAGCATGTGTCTGAATCCAATGTCGCTAAGCTCGCCGCGACAACGCCGGCTTCGCTCAAACTGACGGTCATTAACCCGGATGGCGCGCTATTCTTCCTCCTCTCGGGCGGCGGCGGCAGCATCGTGATCGCCGACGAAGCTCAGTTGCAGGGCGTCGGCGGTATGATCGCCAATTACGGGGAATACAGCGGAGGGCCGACGCGCGAGGAGACGTATCTCTATGCAAAGGAGCTCATTGAGCTTCTCATGCAATCGAAATCGTCTCGGAAAGCTCTCATTATCGCGGGTGGCGTCGCGAATTTTACCGATGTTAAACAGACTTTCCTGGGCATTATCGACGCGATCAAGGAAAGGGCACAGGTACTGCGGAAGGACGGGGTAAAGGTGTTTGTGCGACGAGGCGGACCGCATGAGGCAGCAGGACTCGCGCTCATGAAGGATTTTCTTGAGACAGAGGGATTGTTCGGTTCGGTCGCTGGTTCCGATGCAGTGATCACATCGGCAATAGACGAAGCAATACGTTTTGTACGAGCATGAGATATATCGCGAACATACGCAAAGGTATGGATGGCATTCTTGTCGTCGGCAATCACCCGCGCATTATTCAGTCGATCTTGGATTTCGATTACATTGCGGGCAAGACTCATCCATCAGTGGTCGCGATCGTTGCTTCGAACAGAAAGGCACAAAAGTTCTTTTTCGGTCAGGCAGAGATCCTCGTGCCTTGCTTTAGGAGCATCGCTGACATGCCGGAGCGATTCGATCCGCAGGTGAAGTGGCTGCTCAACATGCAGTCTGGGAGACGCACCTACGACTCGACCGTGGCGTTCTTCGATCGGTTCCCGAATGCGCTCGGCGGACATCTCTTCGCTGAGAATGTTCCGGAAGCGCATGCTACTCAGCTTTTGCGAAAATATGGGAAGACGCATCTCATTGCCGGTCCATCCGGAGTGGGCTTGCTCGTACCGGGCCACCTCAAACTCGGGGCGATAGGCGGCATCGACGCTGCGCAGATCGAGGCGTCGAAGCTCATGACGCCTGGCTCAATCGCCGTGGTGTCGACATCCGGAGGTATGACCAATGAGCTTCTGCGCTCAGTGGCGCTTGCAGGGAAGAGAGTTTCTTTCTCGCTGTCGATCGGCGGCGATCGTTTCCCGATCACGGCACTCGGCGATGTACTGGCGCTCGCTGAATCTGACCCGGAGACGAAAGCGATCGTGTATTTCGGCGAGCTTGGCGGTTCTGATGAGTACGAAATAGTCGATATGCTCAAGGAGCGCAGACTTACGAAGCCGATTTTGTGCTACATCGCCGGGGTGATCGACGAAGCCTTCGACGAGCACATGCAGTTCGGTCATGCGAAAGCGCTCGTCGCTACCAAAGACGAAAGCGCGAGGGCTAAGCGCGATGCGCTTCGGGCCGCGGGCGCGGAGGCACCGGAGACGTTTCCGGCGTTCTTGAGCGCTATGCGCAGCCTTCCAGATGCACCGTCGCGTGATACGGTGATGGATATACGACCGCTTATGGAACGGAAAGCAAGCATCCTCTCTACGCGCGAGATCGTCGATCTCGAGAGTGTGCCGAGGTACGTTCAAGGAGGCAAGCTCGTGAAGCAAAAAGAGAACGCCTTTGCGGCCTCGGTCATGCGCTCGCTCCTTGGCGTCGAAGTATCGCCGGTCACTGCTGCGTTCGTGAGCAACGTATTAGAACTTCTGATCGATCATGGGGGTCATGTTTCAGGCGCGGTCAATACGATGATCACCGCTCGCGCGGGTAAAGACATGGTGTCGTCGCTAGCCGCAGGGCTTCTCACCATCGGTCCGCGCTTTGGAGGAGCGGTAAATGCGGCCGCGAGGGCTTGGTTGGAAGGTGTGGAGGCGGACATCTCAGCGTCAGAATTCGTCGAGAAGAAGACAAAGGGTGGCGAGCTGCTCAGCGGTATCGGTCACAGAAAATATCGCGTCGGCATACCGGATCCGCGTGTCGCCGCGCTCTCCGAGTTCGCAGCACTTCTGAAAAAGCACCCGCACTATGATTTCGCACGCGCAGTAGAGGAGGTGACGACTGGCAAGAATGGGAATCTCATTCTCAACGTCGACGGCATCATGGCAGCGATCTTGCTCGATCTTTTGAGCGAGAAAGACGGATTGAGCCGAAACGATCTCAAGGATCTCGTGGATGCCGAATTCTTCAACGCGCTCTTCATAATTCCGCGATCCGTCGGTTTTATCGCGCACTTCCTCGAACAGAAGCGCAATGATGAGGGACTTTTCAGGCTTCCGGACGAGCTGCTCTTTGAGCACAAGGAGGTGCGAAAGAAGAAAAAGTAGAGGAGCGAGCCTTCGCCAATGGTAGAATTGGTCGAATGGACGATTTCGAGCAGGAGAAGATAGAGCGCCTGCGCCGCGCAATGTACAGCCGATCGCTTGAGGGAAAACTCAAGGAGAAGCCGCGCCGCGAATTCGGCGGATCGCAGCCGATCGTCGGAGAGGACTGGGTAGAGCACGAAGACCCGCTCGAAGGTACGAGGGTCGCGCCGAGGGTGATCGGATATACGCGCAAAGCACTGTGGTGGTTTCTCGCGCTCTCTGTTGCGTTCTTCGTCGTGGCGCTCGGATTCTTTGCCTACTACTTCACATTTGGGGGAGGCAGCTCCTCAGCGGCACCCGGGAATATAGACATCGTTATATCCGGCCCTCCTCAGATCGCCGGAGGTGAGCCGACCAAGCTCCAAATAGAAGTGACCAATCGCAACAAGATATCTTTAGAGCTCGCAGATCTCGTTATTACGTATCCTGAAGGTACGCGCTCGCCACTCGATTTCCAAACTGATTTCCCAAGCCAGCGCATTTCGCTTGGCAGCATCGAGCCTGGGGGCAGGAGACAGGGTACCGTCACTGCAGTCTTCTCTGGTCCGAGCGGACAGAGTCAGGAAGTAAAAGTCGAGCTCGAATACCGAGTACAGGGATCCAACGCCATCTTCGTGAGCGACACATCATACGATCTGGTCTTAAGTACATCACCACTCACACTCTCTATCGATGGGAATACGCAGACCACTTCAGGACAGCCCGTACAGTTCACGATCAACGTAGCATCAAACGCGAGCGCGCCGATGCGCGATGTGCTGGTGAATGTGCAGTACCCATTCGGTTTCAAATTCACATCTGCGGCGCCGGCACCGCTTGGTCCAGGGCTTTGGGCGATGGGTGATTTTGCACCGGGCGAGCGCAAGTCCCTCCAAATAAGCGGCGTTCTTTCAGGTGAGAGCGGCGACGAACGCGTATTCCGCATTTCTGCTGGGACGCGGCCCACGCCTGATGCGACGAGCATGTCGAGCACGCTCGCAAGCAATTCATACACGATGCAGATCTCGCAAGCATTCTTGGGGCTCTCGGTCACTGCTAATAAGCAGAAAGGATCCAGTGTCGTCGCGGCGCCGGGAGAGAATGTGCTCGTGACGGTGGCATTCCAGAATAACCTCTCGACAGAGATCACTGACGCGATCATTGTCGCGCGCCTTACGGGGCTCTCTATCGACGGCAGTACGGTGCATTCTATCGACGGTTTCTATCGATCCACGGATGAGACTGTCCTCTGGGACAAGACGACGACGGGAGGACAGCTCGCGTCGTTGGCTCCCGGGGCACAAGGTACGGTCTCGTTCTCATTCCAAATGCCGTCATCGGAAGAACTCAAGAACATAGTGAGCCCCAAACTCTCTATCAGTATCAACGCAGCGGGCAAGCGTGTCTCGGAGAGCGGCGTACCGCAAAACCTGCAGTCGGCCGTGCGACAGGACATCAAGCTCGCGACCGACCTACAGCTCAATGCGCAGGCACTCTACTACGCGAATCCTTTTGGATCCACGGGACCTATGCCGCCAAAGGCAGGTACCGAAACGACATATGCGCTCGTCTTCACTATTACCAACACAACCAACAAGCTTGAGAATGCAAAGGTGACAGCATCGCTACCGCCGTACGTGAGATGGATCGGCTCGTACGCTCCCGCGAGCGAAGATCTTGTCTTCAATCAATCAGATGGCACATTCACTTGGAACGTCGGCGACATCGGCGAGAATGTCGGAGTCGCCGGTAATCAGCCGCGCCAGATCGCGATTGCGATAGGACTCACTCCATCGACAAGTCAGATCGGACAACAGCCGGCGCTCGTGCAGAATGTTACGCTCACGGCAAAGGATGTGGCTACCGGCGGCACGATCACCAAGAAGACATCGCCGGATGTGACGACGAACCTCATCCAGGTAGGCAAATCCTCCTCAGAGAATGTGGTAGGTACTGACCCTGGCTTCAGCGCCGCCAACGCCACCGTAGTTAAATAAAGCCCTTTTTTGGGGTACACTCATGTCCATGGCAGATGTGACCATGGAGAAGCTCGTATCGCTCGCAAAGCGGCGCGGCTTCATCTATCCGGGCTCTGAGATCTATGGCGGCCTGTCGGGCACCTGGGACTACGGGCCGCTCGGCGTTGAGCTCAAGAACAACATAAAGCAGCTCTGGTGGCGCATGTTCGTTCAGGACAGAGAGGACATGCTTGGCGTTGACGCTGCGATACTCATGAATCCCGAGGTGTGGAAGGCGAGCGGCCACGTCGAGGGATTCCAAGACCCTCTCGTCGAGTGCAAAAAATGCAAACGACGTTTCCGAGCCGATCACGTCGGTGACTCGTGTCCCGAATGCGGTGGTGCTTTTGGGGAGGTGCGCCAGTTCAACATGATGTTCCAGACACAGATCGGCGCGACGGAAGGTTCGATCACATACCTCCGCCCCGAAACAGCGGGAGGCATCTTCGTGAATTTCAAGAATGTCATCGATTCGTTCCACCCGAAACTTCCGTTCGGTATCGGGCAAATAGGGAAGGCATTTCGCAATGAGATCGCGCCAAGAGATTTTATATTCCGCTCGCGAGAATTCGAGCAACTCGAGATTGAATACTTTGTCCGACCGGAGGGTTGGCAGGACGCGTTCGAGATGTGGCGCGAAAGTGTACATGCGTTCAATGAAGCAGTCGGTATACCGAGAGATGCGGTGCATGAACTCGAAGTGGGGGATGGCGACAGGGCGCACTACTCGAAGCGCACGATCGATTTCGAATTTGATTTCCCGTTCGGCCGCAAGGAACTCTACGGTCTCGCGTACCGGACCGATTTTGATCTCAAGGCGCATACGACCGCATCGAATGTCGATCTCACGTACTTGGATGACGCGACAGGGGAGCGATTCTTGCCGCATGTGATCGAGCCATCGTTCGGCGTCGACCGGACGGTGCTTGCAGTGCTCTCCTCGGCTTTCATCGAAGACGAACTCGGCGGCGAGCCGCGCACGTACCTCAAGTTCTCGAAATCCGTAGCGCCGGTAAAGGCTGCCGTATTCCCATTGTTGAAAAATAAGCCGGAGCTCGTCGAGAAGGCGAGAGGCGTATACGCGACGCTCAAGAAGGCGATTCCTCAGGTGATGTGGGACGACAACGGCAACATCGGCAAGCGCTACCGAAGGCAAGATGAGATAGGCACGCCATACTGCGTAACCATCGATTTCGACACACTCGGCGAAACGCCGGATCTGAAGGACACGGTGACGCTCCGCGATCGCGACACCGGCGAACAGGAGAGGGTTTCGATAGACGAACTTATCTCGCGCATAGCCTAACGCCGCCGCTGCGTGCTACGATTCGGGCATGTCAGATAGACAGGTCAACATCTCCCTCACGACCGGCACAGTGCTCAAAACCCTCGTCATTTTGGCCGCGGCGTGGCTTCTTTGGGTGTTGCGCGACGTGGCGCTCATAGTTCTCACTGCTATCGTCATATCGTCTGCCGTAGAACCGGGGGTGCGGCTCTTTTTGCGCCGCCGGATACCCCGCATCCTCTCAGTACTCGCGGTGTACCTGATGCTCTTCGCGGTTTTCTTCATCCTTTTCTATTTCTTCTTTCCATCCGTGCTTGAAGACTTTGCGACCTTTGTTTCGTCGCTCCCTTCATACCTCGATTATCTAACGAGCGCCGGCGCTTTCGATACGTATTCCAGCATCCTCGGCCTCCCAGCTCCCACCGCCATATCATCGGACGAGATCATGACGAGCGTGCGCGGCGCTCTCGGCGTGTCGGAATTCAGCAATGCTTTCTCTGCCGCGAGCCAAATATTCGGCGGCGTGTTCTCGTTCTTCTTGATCATCGTGTTCTCTTTCTATTTTGCTGTCGTTGAGACCGGTGTCGACGATTTCCTCCGCATTGTCACGCCAAAGAGTCACCAGGCGTATGTGCTAGGCCTCTGGCGCCGTTCACAGCACAAGATCGGCCTCTGGATGCAAGGACAGCTCATCCTTGCGGTGCTTATCGCAGTCTTGGTCTATCTCTCGCTGACGATCTTGCAGGTGCCGCACGCGCTTGTGCTCGCGGTCCTAGCGGGCGTCTTTGAGATCATCCCGGTCTTCGGCCCTATCCTCGCGGCGGTTCCCGCCGTCGCCATCGCATTTGTATCCGGCGGCCCGATCTTCGGTCTCCTCATCGCAGGCGTCTACATACTCATTCAGCAGTTCGAGAATCATCTGATCTATCCGCAGGTCGTCACGCGCGTCGTAGGTGTCCCGCCGCTCCTGGTGATCCTCGCGCTCATCATCGGCGCGGAGCTTGCGGGCTTTCTCGGGGTGATACTCTCTGTGCCGATCGCGGCGACACTGCAAGAATTCGTGAGTGATTTCGAGGCTGGCAGATTGCCGAGCACAGAAGCGTAGCGTATGGGGAAGCCGCTCTACCTCACGACTACGCTGCCGTACGTCAACGCCGATCCACACATCGGATTCGCTCTTGAGATCGTGCAGGCGGATATCGTGGCGAGATACAGGCGCCTCATGGGCGAAGATGTGTTTTTCAATACCGGCACCGATGAGCATGGCCTCAAGATCTTTCAAAAGGCGCAGGAAGAGGGGAAAGATGCACAGACGTATACCGATGGGTACGCGGAAAAGTTCCGCGGCCTCAAAGGCAAGCTCGGTCTCTCGGATGACCTGCACTTCATCCGCACCACCGACGCGCACCATAAAGCGGCGGCACAAGAGATCTGGCGCCGCTGCCTGAATAATGGCGACATCTACAAAAAAAAGTACAAAGGCCTGTACTGCGTCGGCGACGAGATGTTCCTCAAGGAGACCGATTTGGTGAATGGTCGCTGCCCCAACCATCCGACGATGGATCCGATCGAAATAGAAGAGGAGAATTACTTCTTCAAGCTCAGCGCGTATCAAGAGAAACTCCTCGAATATCTTTCGCAAGATGGCGTGATCTTGCCCGAATGGCGCAAACAAGAAGCCATTAATTTCGTACAAAGGGGGCTGGAGGACTTTAGCATCTCGCGAGAGAAGTCGAGGCTCACATGGGGTGTACCGGTGCCGGACGACGACTCGCAGGTAATGTACGTGTGGTTCGACGCACTCACCAACTACATTTCGACGCTCGGCTGGCCGGAAGACGCGAATGGCGACTTCGAGAAGTATTGGACCAGTGGCGAGGTCATGCAGATGGCAGGGAAGGATCAGGTGCGTTTCCAATCGATCATGTGGCAGGCGATGCTCATGTCGGCAGGTCTCAAGAATACCGACCGCGTCGTCTATCATGGCTTCATCACGAGCGGCGGCCAGAAGATGTCCAAGTCGATCGGCAATGTGATAGATCCGTACGCTATCGTCGATGAGTACGGCGCCGATGCGCTACGCTACTTCCTCGCGCGGCACGTGCACCCATTTGAAGACAGCGATGTCACCATGGAGCGTTTCAAGGAAGCGTACAATGCGGACCTTGCCAACGGTATAGGGAACTTGGCCGCGCGCATCATGACGCTCGCGGAGAATAATCTTGCATCGGCGATAACTCGTCCCGAGCCAGTGGGCTTCGAAGACGAATACACGAGCGCGATAGCGCGCTTCGATTACCCAGCGGCTCTGGGCACTGTGTGGAGTAGAGTCGAGGCTCTCGACGGAAGGATGACGTCGGAAGAACCTTTCAAGATCGTAAAAAGTGACCCAGAAAAAGGGACGGCGATCATACGCGAAATGGCCGCAGAGCTGTATACGATCGCGCGTATGCTCCAACCATTCATGCCAGCAACCAGCGACGCGATAAAGGCGACCGTGCTGGCGAACAAGAAGCCGCCTACGCTCTTTCCTCGTAAGGATTAGGTATGGACGCGGCGTTCATCTGGGCGCTCGTGGCGACCGTGATGGCGGGCATCCAGGTATTCTCGCAGAAGGTCGTCGCGCACGAGCGCCGCGACTCTGCCCTCAACGGCATTTTTGGGTATGGCATTTCGGCCATCCTCGCGCTCGTCGTTTTCCTCGTGTGGTACGACGTACCAGCCCAGTGGCTCGCTATTGCGGCGATCGCCGGGATGTCCGGCATCGTACATGGCGTAGGTAGCTACGTTCGCATCGAATCGCTCAAGCATATCGATGCAGTGATCTATTTTCCCATCAACAAAGTGCTCGGACCGCTTCTCGTCGTGGCGATAGGCGTGTGGTGGTTTGGCGAGGCGCTTTCTATCCATCAGTACATCGGCATCGCGCTGAGTATCACCGTACCGCTGCTCCTCGTCTCATCATCAGAGCACCACCGGCAGCGAAATCTCACATTAGGTCTCATCCTGTTGGTAGTGTCGACGATACTGACCGCTCTCACATCACCTATCATGAAGGCCGCGCTCGAGATCGATTCGACGCTCGTCTTTGCCATGGCGATGTCTCAGTTCGCCGGTACGGCAGCTTCTGCGATCGTCTATATTCACCAGAAACGAAAGGAGGGTGGATATCTGAATTTGCACAGGCGCGACATTGAGCTCGGTGTCGTTAACGGTGTTTTGCAGTTCTTTTCATTCTATTCCTTCCTCTCTGCGATCAGCCTCGGTCTTCTTAGCATCGTCTACGTCATACACGCGCACTACATCTTGATCCCCATCATTCTTTCGGTCTGGTGGTACAAGGACCACATCAATATGCGCAAATTCCTGGCTATCCTGGTATCATCGCTTGCGATAACATTGCTGTCATGAAGTATTTCGACGCACACACGCACGTGAACTTCGTCGCGTATAAGGAGGATACTGATGCGACGATCCTGCGCTCGCGAGATGCCGGTGTGGGCATGAACGTCGTCGGTACCCAGTACGACACATCTAAAGCCGCAGTGGCGCTCGCAGAGAAATACGACAATGTGTGGGCGACGATCGGTCTGCATCCGATCCATACGTCGAAGTCTTACCATGATGCGAAAGAGCTTGGGGACGGAGGAAAGGAGTTCACTTCACGAGGAGAGGCGTTTGATGCCTTCGCGTACGAATCTCTCGGAGCTTCATCGAAAGTCATCGCGGTAGGCGAGTGCGGGCTCGATTACTACCGCATCGACAAAGACACGAAGGACGTCCAAGTGGAGGCATTCATCGCGCAGATAGAGCTTGCCAACAAGCTCAATAAGCCGCTCATGCTGCACATCAGAAATGCGTATGAAGATGCTCTCGAGGTGCTTAGGGCACATGCCAAGGTGAGGGGTGATGTGCACTTTTTCGCCGGCGACTGGGAGATCGCGAAGAAGTTCCTGGATCTCGGATTTACGCTCTCGTTCACCGGCGTTATCACATTCGCGCGCGATTACGACGAGGTGGTAAAAAATGCGCCTCTGGATATGCTCCTTTCCGAGACCGATGCGCCCTACGTGACGCCCGCACCCCATAGAGGGAAGCGCAATGAACCTGCCTATGTCGAATTGGTCGTCCGAGCCATCGCAGACATCAGGGGAGATGATTTCGACACCGTGAGGCGAGAGCTCATGCGCAATGCAGAGCGGGTATTTGGCATTCGTGCGGACAGTGTATAGTTTGGGCATATGGCCAAATACATTGTCGGTATCCTTGTGCTCGCAGCGCTTATTATCGGGGGAGTATGGTATGCCAAAAAGGAGGCTCCTGCGGATCAGATGGCTCAGAATACGCAGGAATCGAGTGGTAAGAGAGTCTTTACGTGGAATATAACCTCGCTTGAGGAAAGCCAGGATGCGCCGGGCGTACCGCGCACCAAGGTCAGCGTAACGTAGGGTGGCAAGACCTACGAAGTGGGGGAATTTGAGGGCTCATGCGCCGAGATCGATGGCACGTCGTGGACGCTTGTAGAGGGCGAGAAAACAGGCGTGATCTGCTGGTGGGCCGGCGGTGGCAGCGAGGCCGGTATTTTCGAGGAAGGCGGCAAAATGGTCGTCAAAGTAGGCATTCTTGACGAAGGAAATGCGGAAGTGCCGGGTGTGAGGGGCAATTTCCAGACTATCGCGACCATAGAGTAAAAAAGGGCGCAAATCTTGCGGCGCTCAGCGTCGCGTGATAGAGTGCGCCCACATATGGCAGAGGAAATGAGCGCTGTAATGGAAAATACCTCGGAAAACGAGGTCCTTGCCCGCATCTATGAGACGGGCTACCACATCATCCCGACAGTCGCGGAAGACCAGGTAGAGAAGATCGTGAACGACATCCGAGGCATCATTGAGAAGGCTGGCGGATCCTTTATTGCTGAGGGCGCCCCTGCGCTCACCAAGCTCTCGTACGATATGGAGGCTCGCGAGGGAGACAAGTATGTCACCCACGACCGCGCATACTTCGGCTGGCTCAAGTTCGAGGCGCCAGTGGACGCTATCAAGGATCTCGATGCGGCACTCAAGACCAATCCGAGCATCCTTCGCCACATTGTCTTCCAGACGGTACGCGAAGAGACCCGAGCTCGTCTGAAGGCTCCGACGATCCGCGAAGTGAAGCGAACCGATACGATCAAGACCACCGCTCGCCGCGAGGAGGAGGCAGCTACCCCTGTATCCGAGGCGGATCTCGACAAGGCTCTCCAGGACCTTACCGAGGAAAAGTGATAGACTTTTCATATGTACATCAACAAGGCGATCATTTTCGGCAATATTACGCGTGACCCAGAGTTGCGTGCGCTGCCGAGTGGTATGAACGTCTGCAACTTCTCTGTCGCTACGAATCGCGTCTACAAGGATCGCGATGGCAAGAAGCAGGAACAGACCGATTTCCACAATGTCGTCGTGTTCGGCCGCCAGGCCGACACGGTATCGCAGTACCTCAAGAAGGGAAGTTCCGTGTACGTTGAGGGCCGCATGCAGACCCGCAGTTGGGAGCAGAACGGCGAGAAGAAGTACCGCACAGAAGTTGTAGCGGATTCGGTCCAGTTCGGGCCTCGCAGCTCAGGTACGGGCGGCGGTTCGCGCAAGGCGGATTCCATGGAAGATGAGGCAGCGCCGACAGGGTCGAGCATCGATTATCCGAAAGACGACATAAATCCGGACGATATACCGTTCTAACTATATGGCGAACATTCTCACGCAGAACGATATTCAGCATGTCGACTATAAAGATGTCGACCTCCTGAAGCAGTTCATCAATCCGCACGGACGAGTGATGTCGCGCAAGCGCACCAATCTCACCGCAAAGCAGCAGCGCGCGGTGGAAGCGGCCATCAAGCGAGCGCGCTTCATGGGACTTCTGCCCTACATTCAGAAGTAAACGCATAGCAAAGAAGTCCGGCCAGAAGCCGGACTTTTTAATTATGTAGCGTTGCACGAGCCTCACGAACTCAGCGAATAGCGAACGTGGGCGACTTCATTATGTCCTGCCTTGCTTTCTTGCGGCTAAGGAAGAATTGCTTGCATTCGTCGATGAGCAGAATCTCGAACACTGCGACAAGGATGATTACTGTCCAGCCGAGTGGCGAGATCGGCACGAGCGATGTGAGCGATCGGAGCGGGTCGAAGAGCGTAGCCGATATCAAAATGGCGGTGAGCGTAGCGACTGCGATCGAAAGGAACTTGTTGTCGAACATGTCGTGTCGAAAGAGCGGCTTGTTGAACGATCGTAGGGAAAGGGAAAGCAGCAGCGAATCTATACACAGAAGTGCAGTCATCATGGTCCTCGTCAATTCGATACTGCCTGAGAATTGGGAGATCGTCAGGTAGAAGCACGTAGCTACCGTGCCTGTGATGACGAGCGTGGATGCGAGCACAAAGAGTACGGACCTGCTCGCGACAGACTCATTCTTCTTCCTGGGCTTTTCGCGCATGATATCGTCCTCCTCGTGCTCGACGGCAAGACCGATATCAGGTAGTGAGCTCTCGATGAAGTTGATGAATAGGACCTGTGCAGCGATCATCGGGAGCGGCAGACCGGCTGCGATCGAGACGAAGTATATGACGAATTGAGAAAGGTCGATCATGAGGAGATACATGAAGACTCGCCGCACATTGTTGAAGATGATCCGTCCTTGCCGGACTGCGTCAACGACAGTATGGAAACCTGATTCCAATAGCACGAGATCGGCCGTTTCGCGCACGGCGTCGACTTCGGTACCCACTGCGACCCCGACATCGGCTGCTTTGAGAGCTGGGGTATCATTGATCCCATCGCCGAAGACCGCTACGACTTCGCCGCGCGCTTGAAAAGCCTGCACGATGCGCAGTTTGTGGCGCGGGGTAACGCGAGCGTACAACGAAACCACCGAGATCTTTTCACGCAGCTCCGCGTCGCCCATGGCTTCGATCTCGTCACCGAGCAGGATCTGGTCGTCGGAGATTTGGAAACCGATCTTTGCTGCGACGGCGCGCGCCGTCTGGGCATGATCACCCGTAACGATCACGGTCCGTATTCCTGCTTGCGCTGTTTCGCGCAATGCTTGCGGTACTTCCAGCCTCACAGGGTCATCGAGTACGATCAACCCAAGCAACGTGAGATCATCGATCGATTCTTCAATATGCTCCGTATTCGATGCTTGAACGTCGCGGTATGCGCACGCTAAGATACGATACCCTTCGTCGCGAAGGGTAGTGAAGCGGCTCAATACCCGTTCGGCTTCTCGGCTTTTCAATGGGGCTGGGCCATGTGCCGTCTCAATACGGGTGGCGCGATCGAGGATGCGTTCAGGTGCGCCCATGACATGCAGCACGTACTCCCCGTCATGTTCGCGCAGAGAAGCGGAATATTTCCGATCAGAAGAGAAAAAGACAGTCGCTATGGACCGTTGCGTGGCCTCAAGATCATGTTTCCATATGCCCATAGCGGCGCCCGCTTGCACAAGCGATTGATCAGTAGGACGGCCGCGGATCTTGATCTTGCTCAAATCACCGTCGGGGTTTTCGATGAACGCGTCGCTCGACAGTACAGCGGTTTCAAGAGCGCGACGCGCGATGTGAGACATATCCACAGGAGGGCGTCTGACGTCTAGTTCCGTATCGCCCTCCGCCGTAATAATCTGCTGCACGGTCATTTTGCCCTCTGTCAGTGTCCCTGTCTTGTCCGAACAAATGACGCTCACGCCGCCGAGTGTCTCTGTTGAACCAAGTCGGCGCACGAGCCCGTGGTGTCTCAAGACCCTGTTCATTCCTATAGCAAGTACGATCGTCACCGCCGGCAGCAGCCCCTCAGGCACGCCGGATACGAAAAGTGCAAGAGTACTGACGAAAAGTTCCGATGTCGGCCACCCACGAAGTAATCCGATCAGAAAGATCAAGCCTGTCGAAAGTCCGATGAACAGGCCAATGGTTCGTGAGAGAGAACGCATCATGATTTGCAGATGTGTTGGCTGTTCTTTCGTTTCTTGCAGCAGGCGAAGAATATCGCCGTACTCGGTGCGCAAACCTGTCTCTACGATCACTGCACGGCCCGCTCCCTCGAGCACGGTCGTACCCATGAAGATCATCGTCGAGCGCTCCGTGATCCCAGCTGATTCGCTCACGTCCTCAAGACGCTTCAAGATCGGCCGCGATTCGCCCGTGAGGACGCTTTCGTCGATCTGCAGCCCTTCGCTCTCAAACAGTCGGGCATCAGCGGGTACGCGATCTCCGGGGCGCAAAATGATGACATCCCCGGGGACCAGGCTGGAAGCAGCCACCTCATATTCTCGGTAGCCGCGCATTGTCCGTACGCGGTAAGCGACCAGTCTCTTGAGCGCAAGCACTGATTTGTCAGCTTTGTATTCCTGATAGAAGCCGACAGCGACGTTGCTGAACATGACCACGAGAATGAAGATCACCGATTGTCGATCTTCGATGAGGAATGCGACACCAGCGGCGACGAGCATCACATACATCAGTATGTTGTTAATTTGATTGAAAAAGAGAGTAAAAAGTGAGGTCTGTTTGCCTTGGGGGAGCTCATTTGCGCCATATGCACGGAGTCTGCGCTCGGTCTCGGTTATCGAGAGGCCGTTGGGAGAACTTTTTACACGGGACCAGACGTCGTCGATGGTGAGGGAGTGCCACGGAGTTTTGTTCGCCGCGAGTCTGCGCACTTCGTGCATGAAAGACATCGCTCCAGTATATACGGTCTGATCTTTTTCAGCTGGGGAGTTCGCTCCTTGTAGCGAGAGCACCTATGCACGTGGGGCGAAGAAAGAGGCGATACATAGTTTATACTTGCAGCACATGGCACGTCGCTATAAGAAGGACTCGGTGGCCGCGACTTTCGAGGCATGGCTCGTCGTCGCTGCGATAGGACTCACCATCTGGCTGATGCGATCCGGTGAGCTTGCAGAGTTGATGGACGCCAGCACGATACTCGGTCCTGCTGCGAGTTTCGTTGCGGGCCTTATGTATTCGACTTTTGTCACAACGCCGCTTGCTATAGGAAGTTTTGTAGAACTATCTCACGAAGCCAATGCGTGGCAGATCGCATTCATGGGCGCGTTCGGTGCCGCTTTTGTCGATCTTCTGCTCGCAAAGGGGATTCGATCGCCACTCATGGATGCGATCTTGCATGCTGCATTCGGCGACAAACTTTTCGTCTTTGCCAAGAAGCTATCGCGGGGCAGGTGGCGTGTCGTTTCATCGGTGCTTGGCTGTATCCTGATAGCGATTCCACTGCCGACGGACGAGGTGGGCGTGACCTTCCTTGGCATGTCTCATATGCCTAGCTGGCGCGTTGCTCCCTTGGTCTACCTGGCTGATTTCATAGGGATCTTCTTGCTTGTCAGCGCTGTGACGGCGCTTAGTTAGCCTACATGATAGGTAGTACGAAAAAGCTTCTCGCGCGGGGGCTCTTTCTGGATGCGCAGAAGCTTCTACACGCGCTCGACGTATTCGCCCGTGTCGGTGTTGATGCGGAGCACGTCGCCCTCTTTGACGAACATGGGGACGGTGAGCGTAGCACCCGTTTCAAGAGTGACCACCTTATTGCCGCCCTGAGCGGTATTGCCGCGTACATCCGGCGGAGCCTCAGTGACCTTAAGCTCGATCTTGATAGGGAGCTTTACGCGGAATATTTTGTCGTTGAAGGCGAGTGTCTCGACCTCCGTGCCAGCTTTCAGGAATTGGCCGCTCTCACCGACTTCGTCGTCGGTAAGGGTGAAGCGTGAGGATTTATTCGCTGCTTCGTGGAAGACCCATTCACCTTTGCGGTCGTCGTGGAAGACAAAGACAGCCGGCTTCTTTTCGATCTCAGCCTCTTCGAGCTTGTCGGACTGCTGGAACGAGTATTCGATAGAATTGCCCTTAATAAGGTGTCGCAGTTTGGTCTGATTGACCGGACGTCGCTGCTGCTTCTTCATAATGTTGTTCCAGGTGCAGACATACGGCTCGCCTTCGACGAGCACCGCGACTCCCGGCTTAATATCGTTGTACGCGAGCATATTGCGAGCATTCTATGCAAAAAGAAGCGTTTGTCCATCTTGACCCTGTCCGCTCGTCATGAGAGGGTCTCGTGAGACACGAAAGGGGGACACATGTTCCACGATGCGATCCAGCGTCTCAAGATGATCTTGTGCGCATTGCTTGGGGTGACATTCATCGGGGCGCTTCTCAGCGCCTATGCGCTGAAGGTCGACGCGCTCACGCCCGTCGAGCAGCTTTGCTTCTCGATCGTCGCACTCGGTCTGTGCGTGGCGTTCTTCGCGAGTCTGCTTGCCCTCGCATGGCTTATGCTTGTCCGCTTCGGCGGACAAGACCCGCGCGGTCGTGAGGACATACCCATGACGCGCCCGGCCCCGGTGGATATCCGGGGCCGTTCGTTTATGACAATATTTTCACGAGTGCGTACTTCTCGTTGTTGAACGTCCCGAACCCGTGCTTTTCAAAGAGTGAAGTCGCTCCCGTGATTGTAAGGACCTCATAGATCCCAAGCGCCTTCGCTTCCCCGAGACATCTCTGTATGAGTCCTGTCGCAATCCCTTTGCCTTGGTGAGCAGGGAGTACGGCGAGGGAGCGCACTTCCGCGAGCCGCTGCGAGTACACTTCAAGTGCGCAGCAGCCCACGATTTGCCCATCTTCATCCGCGACAAAGAATTCATCTGCATGCGGTAGGTGCACCTGCATGAGTGTGTCGGGGTAGAGCGATATAATCGTTTGTATGGCAGGGAAATCATCCTGCGTGGCCTTGCGCAACACCATGGCTATTCGTCGCTGCCGCCGCCAGATGCTTTCGGCGCTATCGTATCGTCCTGCAGACCCTTGCGGATGTCTTTGAGTAGCTGATTGATCACTGGCTTATTGTCTCGCAAGAAGGTGCGCGCCGCGTCGTAGCCCCGGCCGAGCTTGGTTTCTCCGATCGAGTACGAACCTCCTGCTGACTTCTCGACAAGTCCCATCTTCTCGCCGAGTGCGAGCGCCTCTCCCTCACGGGAGATGCCCTCGCCGTAGAGCATGTCGAATTCGACGGCTCGGAAAGGTGCTGCGACCTTATTTTTGACGATCTTTACGCGATGGCGGCCGCCCATGACCTCGTCTCCCTTTTTGATCTGCGCGATGCGGCGGATGTCGATGCGGACCGATGTGTAAAATTTGAGCGCCTTGCCGCCAGGTGTCGTCTCGGGATTTCCGAACATGACGCCGATCTGCATACGGATCTGGTTGATGAAGATCACGACAGTCTTTGTCTTTGCGACTACGGCGGTGAGCTTTCGGAGCGCCTGCGACATAAGGCGCGCCTGTTTGCCTACGTGGCTCTGACCCATGTCTCCCTCGATCTCATCTTTTGGCGTGAGTGCGGCCACGGAGTCTATGACGATGACATCGATCTTGCCGCTCCTCACGAGGCTCTCCACGATCTCGAGCGCCTGCTCGCCGGTATCGGGCTGAGATACAAGCAGGGTAGCGATGTCTACACCTATTTTCTTCGCGTACTCAGGATCGAGCGCATGTTCTGCATCGATGAAGGCGCAAATGCCGCCCTTTTTCTGTGCTTCAGCGATCGCGTGAAGACAAAGCGTCGTCTTACCTGAGCTTTCAGGGCCGAAGATCTCAATGATGCGCCCTCGGGGGAGTCCGCCGATGCCAAGCGCCCAGTCGACGCCGATAGAGCCCGTGGGGATCGCGTCGACATCTACTTTCGGGGTAGCGCCAAGCATCATGATGCTGTCGTCGCCGAACTTAGTCTTGATATCAGATAGGGCGCGCTCGATGTCCTTATCGGTGCCGGTACCTGTCTGCTTCGGAGGAGCCTTCTCTTTTTTGGTCGCCATATGGTCGAAGTATAGCCTACGGGGACTCTGGCGCTACCTGGGGAGTACTGGTCGGGAGCGGTGTGGTGGACGTGGCTACAGCCTCGGGTGCGTCTTTTGGGCTGGGGGTGTACACGATCTGCAGTACCTCCTGTGTCGTGCGTCCATATTTGTCCGCGGCGTCGAAGACAATGCGGTTGAGGCCCGGTGCAAGCAGGAACGGTTGTTCAAAAGCTCCATCTTCTGTCACGGGGATATCAGCGCCGTTCATTCGGAGAGAGGCAATACGCTCAGCGTTGCCCTGTACGAGTATGTATTTTTCGGAGGATTGAATGATCTCGCTGGGAAATTCGATGCGAGGACCGCTTATGAAGCCCCGCAGCTCGTAGTACGCGTATCCAATGAGTGCCACGAAGAAAAGGGCGAGGAATAGTCGGGTCAATTTTGAGCTTCGATAGGGAAGCATGGTACTACCTATCCTCTTCGATCTCACCGCCTTCCGGTTCTGCGGCGAGCTCATCGGCATTGCCCGCACCGATGACGTCGCGCGGCTTTGCTCCATCTGCGGGTCCGATGACGCCGCGCTCTTCGAGGAGATCCATAAGTCTTGCGGCGCGCGCATAGCCGACCCCAAGCTTTCGCTGGAGATACGATGTTGAGGCTTTGCCGGCTTCGATCACGGTGCGCTTCGCGTCGGGGTAGAGCTCGTCGTCTTCGTCACTCCCTTCGCCCTCCATGGATGCGAATATCGCGTCGGTACCGCCGTTCTGTGCACTCTTATCCGTGAAATCGATCTCGCTTGGGAGCGTGCCTTCATTCGCCTTTGCGATGAATGCGACGACGCGCTTTACCTCTGATTCGCTGATGTAGGCCGCTTGGATACGGCTCGGTTTGGACATCTCACCTGAGAGGAAGAGAGTGTCGCCGGCGCCGAGAAGTTTCTCCGCACCGCCGGTGTCGAGGATGGTGCGCGAGTCGATTTGCGACGCGACCTGCAGCGCGACGCGGCCCGGGATGTTTGCCTTGATGAGACCGGTGATGACTTTTACTGATGGGCGCTGCGTCGACAGGATCAAGTGAATACCGACGGCGCGGCTCATCTGAGCGAGGCGTACGATACCGCTCTCGAGTTCGCGCGGGTACGATTGCATGATATCGGCGAGCTCGTCGATGATCAGGACGATGTACGGCATTGCTTCAGGGAGGGGCTGACCTTCCTGTGCGCCCTTTTCTAGCGCAGGATTGAGCACATTCGCATGATACGAGGCGATATCACGGACCTTCTCGGTTTCCAGTATGTTGTACCGGCGTTCCATCTCTTTTGCGAGCCATTTAAGCGCGAGGATCGCCTTTTTTGCATCAGTGATGACAGGGGTAAGCAGGTGGGGGATTGAATTATAGAGCGTCAGCTCGACACGCTTCGGGTCGACCATGATGAATCGGAGCCTCTCAGGACCACAGCGGTACAAAAGACTAATGATGAAGTCGTGGATCGTCACCGATTTACCCGCGCCCGTCGTACCTGCGACGAGCAGGTGCGGCATGCGGGCGAGATCCGCATAGTGCGGCTGTCCTGTGATAGAGCGGCCGAGCGCCATGAGAAGCGGCTTGTCGGATGCGGTGAATTGCTCATCGGTCATGAGCGGTGCCATGCCGAGCGTCGTGCGTGCGACATTCGGCACTTCGATGCCGACGAGTGCTTTACCAGGGATTGGTGCCTCAATACGAAGAGGGGAGGCGGCGAGCGCGAGCTCGAGATTGCTCTGCAGGGCGACGATCTTGGAGAGACGTACCCCCTCTGCCGGTTTCATTGCGTAGCGGGTCACGGTGGGACCGATAGACGCTTCATCCATCTCTACTTGAATGCCGAAGTTCTGGAGCGTGCGTTTGATGATGTTCATGTTGGCCTTCACATCGCCGACCTCTGGCTTGCCCTTGTTCTTGGATAGAAGGGAGGCGGGCGGCGGCGTATAAGCGCTGCCGGTCGCCGCGATGATAGGGAAGCCTTCTTGAACCGCCGAGCTCTCGCGTTTATCAAAACTACTCACACTCGGCTGCTTCGGCTCTCGTTCTTCAGGCTCCGAATCTTCCATCGGTTCCTCCTGAGCCTCTTCTGGTTCCTCAGGTAGGCCAGTGACCGGCACGTCTTCTATGTCGCGTTCAGTCTCGTCGGTAGGCGAAGCAATGAACCACTCTTTGATCGTCGAGAATAGTGCCCGCAGATTTACGTCGAATGCGACGATGACCGCCGCGACGATAAATGAAAGCAAGAATATCGCGGTCGCTACCGTATCTACTGCAGATACCATTGGCTTCGCAATCGCATCGCCGAGCACACCGCCCTTAGTCGGCGCGAAGAGGCTGATCATGCCGAGTCCCGAAAGAAGGAATACGGCCATCGAAACGAGCTGGACCCAACCGAACTGTCTCTCGATCGATCGGAAGATAAGGACCGCGAGCATCACGAGCGACACGGGGAACAGCATGTAGCCAATCCCGAGTAGCCACGTGAGCCATGTATACAGGAGCGATCCAAAAGTGCCGCCGACACCGAGCGCTGCGAGCGTGAGAAAGCCAGCTATGGCCACGCAGAAAATTGCGAGTACTCCGCGGATGGCCTCGCTGCTTACGAGAGGCGAGAGCGAGCCTTCATCAGCATCTTTTTTCTTAGAATTCTTCTTCTCTCGCTTTTCCTTCATGGGCCGCGTGCAGCGAGTATAACCGCGCGTCAGCG
>CBIMKN010000003.1:0-23653 GCA_966244515.1 uncultured bacterium | reverse complement strand
GCCCTTCACAGACAAGGGGTGCCGCGATTCCCGCGCGAGAGTGCGGAAGTTCTGTAGCGGCCGAGTGCCAGCAGGAAACGCGTGCTTGAGAGCTGCTCATCTGTGCGCATAGTTTCGCCGCTGCCTCAGGCTCGTACCCGCTGATCCACGACGCTCTGAATCCCGCACCCTCTGTGCATGAGCGCGAGAGATCGGCAGTCGGAGCTGCAGCACAGAGTTCTCCGATCTTCTTATACACGTCATCCTCCGCGAGCGATCGCGAAAGCGCCGCATCCCACCAGGTGGACTGCCAAAATACACAGGCGCCTTTGTATTCGTTTTTAAGCTCGCTGCATGGCTCATACGCGACCGAGTCTGAGAAAGCGCGCTCAGGCACATCGAGCGAGACCAGCGTACGAACGTTGTGCTCCATGAACGCGCCGCCCCAGCACCCAGTCGTGAGGTTCCCCTCATTCGGGATTGTCTCGCACAGATCCAATGCGCGCTCCAGATCAGCAGTGTCGTACCCGACAACCGCGAGCAACCCGTGTCCCACACCATGAAGGCACAGGCGCGTCATGCCCTGTGTCGCCTGCTGAGCGCACGCATCGGCAGCTTTGTTTAAGAATGACTCAACGCCGAGATCGAGTGCAGCGCTGCCGAAAAACGCATGAATACACCCCATCGCAAAATTCTCATCGCATACAGACATACCTGCAAAACCTTCGGTCTCGTAAAGCGCTTCCCCGAAGACGTGCGCGGCTACGTGCGCTCGTTTCGGCGGGAGTTCTGACGCCGCATAGCCGAATTGGCGATACGCAGCATGTCCCCCGGATGCTTGGATACGATTGAGCCAAAAGGATTTTTCTTCGCTGAAGCGAATACGACCTTCTCTGTCGAACCGTATGGTATGTGGAACGAACGACACATACAGGATAGCCGCTGCCGCGAGCATACATGCTGCGGCCGCTGCCAGATAGATAAGAGATCGTGCATTTCGCCTCATATGATCACCTGCCAAGGCAGCGGTATTGTTGTGATTGCGGCACGAGCTTGCAGAAACGTTGATGTTCCCCCGCGTCGCCGAATATGAACTGTGCGGTACTCACAAGAGAATCGATGCACGCATCTCTGTATTGTTCTGGTGCGCTCGCACAAAGTCCGAGTGATTTCTCTCCCGCGTTCCTGTCTTCTTCAAGCACTGTTCGAGCTCCGTATGAGTAGCACATCTGTTTCCAATCGTCTGACGTCTCCGCGCACATCGAAAGAAGCTTCGCCGGATCGGCAAGCGAGAGTCTGCCCGCAAGCGAGAACGAAGACTCGTAGCACGCGACCTCTTCGGTACGGTTCGGCTGCCCCGAACAGAAATCGTCGATGCCGGCGCCAGAAAGGATCTCTTCGCGGAAGAACGGCCAGCTCTCCCTCAAGCAAGCGCCTTCATATTCGTCTTTCGTGTACCTGGCGCAGAACGACCGCACGGTCTCTTTCGTAGGTTTTACCGGCATACGCTCGATGAGAAGGAAGTCATCTGGTTCGAGCGGCTGGTATATTTGCATGAATACTCCTTCACGGCACACACGCTTCATATCCTCAGGCATGGTCTGCTCACACAGAGAGAGTGCAAGCGGTATATCTGCGTCAGTGATGAACATATAGAGGTGACCCATGCCGTGGTTGCATATTGCCCTGTCGAGAGGACTCGATTCCCATTCGGGGCGGACCGAGCAAGCCCGACTGAAGTCAGGTATGAGTTTCTTGAGGTCGTCTTTTGAGAGCACCTCGGCCCGGAATCGACCGCCAAGGACGCCATGGATGAAACCGTTGGAGCACATGCCGTCCGATGGATTGAGAGGGATCGCGTCGATCCACTTATCGGGATCCTCCGCCACGATACGCTCGCCGAGTTTGTGCGCGAGTACGTGACAGAATTGATACGACGGATCAAGCGTGCGAATATCACGGATCACGTCGAAGACCTTTGTCAGAGACATCTCCGCGAGGAGGTCCGGAACCTCGCGCTCATAGCATGTAGAATGATCTCCACTTTCTTCTGCGCACGCATCTACAACGCGCTGTGCACTGCTTTCCGCCGACATCGTGCCGAAGTACCGCCACGCACCGTAGCCTACCGCAGCGAGCAGGATGAGAGCGATCACCGCCGAGGCGGTCCTCCAGTTTTTCATATCGATTCAGGAACAGGGATTGAGTTGACCATATTTGCCTTATTGTGCGCGTAG
Organism: uncultured bacterium; assembly: GCA_966244515.1. Classification (GTDB taxonomy): domain Bacteria; phylum Patescibacteriota; class Minisyncoccia; order Phycocordibacterales; family UBA2100; genus UBA10103. Next base: position 21,437 of record CBIMKN010000003.1, on the reverse strand, counting down.
GCAAGGCAGAATTCAAGCGCCGCTTCTTTGAGACCATCGCAGACGCGATCCGCGTCACCTGTCTTCCCTATCCCGTCCTCGAGCGAGAGTGCCGCCATGCTTTTGCAATAAAGCTGATGCGCGCGATTCGCGGAAGACGCCTCGCATAGAGCGGCGGCGTTTGCCGCATCATATCCGACCGCTGGGGTCGTTATGTTCCCTATGCCTTCGAAACACGTTCGTATGAGCTCTTTTGAGAATCCCGATGATTCACAATACGCGCCCAGAGCACGGAATGTCTCCACCGCGCCATCTCCCTTCAAAAGCGCCCGGTGCCACCACGGCGGCAATTCCCACACGCACATCTTTTGATACTTCGCATCGAGAGATACGCATGGCTCATACATCTCGCGCGAATGCGGTACTGCGTCGCGCCACTCGTCGGGGCCGAGCATGACCCGCTGATTGTATTCCATAAAGACTCCCCAATAACACCAATTGGTCTTAATCCCGCCGGACAGCGAATCACACGCCAAGAGAGCTGCGTCGAGTTCGTCTTTTGAGTACCCGAGTGTCGCTATGATCCCATGGCCGAGCCCGTGAAGACACGCGCGCGGTACTTCGCCTGGCGTATTGATACACGCGTCGTACACGGTGGAAAGACTCGAGAGTCCGAACTGCGCAATAGTCCGCGCTATCACTTCGTGGAAACATCCGTAGATGAAGCGCGCATCACACGCCGTAATGCCCTGCAGCCCTTCGGCATCGAAGAGCGCATCGCCGAATACATGAGCGAGCACGTGTTGCCTCTCCGCGGGAATCGACGCCATCTCTGCAGAGAATGTACGGTAAGCGTCAGAAGCACCATAGCGCTCGATTGAATGCCTGAAATACTGTTCCGCTTCTTCGCGCGGAGCTGTCGCATAATCGATACGTGCATGCTTCATGTTGCTCGCCGCGAAAGCGAGCATGCTAATGCCGATCACCCACAGAAGAGTGACGAAAACTGGTCTCATATTTGATTGCTGTCATCTTGTAGCAGCACGTCGCAATAATGCCGCACGTCATTGGGGAATTCTTCGCATAGTGCCGGTATCTCGCTGTATTCATGATAGTGGGGAAGGAAAAAGGCTGCCCTTTCATAGCACATCTCGCGGAGATGCCCAATCGGAACCTGTTCAGCGCAGAATGCGAGCGCCGATCGATACTCTTCTCTCGGTGTCCCATGTTCGACAAGACCGCGCACGAGACTTCGAACACACTCCTCTTGCCTCTTTGCATCAAGGCGCAAACATGCACTAAACACTTTGATGTATGTGCCGTTCGCGATATTACCCTGCACAAAACCAGCGATACCAGTCTCAAATGCGACCGATCGCAGGTGTTCATCTCCTATTCTCGACACCGCTTCGGCATACGCGATGACGCCGCGAGGAGCTATCATGCCCGCTTTTTGAGCCATTTCGTTGTAACAAGCCTCTCTTGCGGGCGCGCTCCATGCATCGCAATACTTGAATGGCTCTTTAGGGAAGGCAAATCCGTATTGCTGCGTATCCATCCAGCTTACAAGCATGGTAAACACCCCCTCTTCGCACTGGAGCGTATACACCTCCTCGACGGGCAGCGCTGCGCACTCTTGAAGCGGCTCCGATGTGAATGCGAATGCATCACCCCACTCCGCTTTGGAAGCTATTTCCGCGTGCGCCAGCATGAGCCCATGACCACTGCCGTGATAACAGATCTGGAGAACTCTTCTCTCGCGCAATGACGACATTACATTTCTGAAATGTCCGCAGGTAGCAGTTATGACAGCGGATGTCGGATCATCCTGAGTCAGGTGCTCAAAGAGCCCATGAAAGAACCCATACCCGCATGCGGTCGTCTCGACGGGGAAGCCATTCGCAGGAAATATCGTCTCCCCTTTTGCGCGAGTTTGATTGTAGTACATGTCACCGACCTGATGCGCATGGCGGTGGCAACCGCTTTCATTGAAGACCGCGGACGTTTCGTACGCGGTCTTAAAAAGGCGCATCGCGGGAACAAGTCCGTCAGTCTCCAATCTGCGCTCAATCGCTCGATAGATGCACTCGATCTCCTGCTGTCCCTGAGATTCCGTCGCGCAGGCACGGATCGTAGATTTGTCGCGAAAAGATGACGCGTACGCAACACCAAAAGCTGCCGCAGCTATCAGGAATGTCGCTCCAATCGCGTACAGAAATTGCGCGCGCCTGCTCATAAATCAGGCGGTGTCTGCGCCTCGAGAATATTCCCGATATTCTTCGCGTATGCCATGCAGTATGCATATGAATCCTTGGTCAGCCCTGAGCAGACCGCAGCGCCATCCCCGACTTTCCCCGCCCCTCCGCCTCCAAGTGAATTGGCCGCAAGGGATCGACAATAGAGACGCTCGATCGCGTGCGGCGATGTAGCGTCGCAGAGCTCCGCAGCGCGTTTACCATCAAAACCCGCGGCAGGCGGCACGATATTACCGATTCCCTCAAAGCATGTCCTCACAAGCGAGGCGTCGCCCCTGGTCATTCCCCTGCAATTCTCGCCGAGCTTTGCGAATACCTCATCAGTTGCTTCACCCTGGAATACTCCGCTGTGCCACCATTGTGGCTGCCAGAAGACGCAGGAGGACTTGAACGCCTCTGGCAGGCTCGCGCACGGCTCGTACATCTCCTGGGGAGTCGATGGCTGCCGTATACGGGCTTCCGTGCCAAGCATCGTCTGCATGTTGTACTCCATGAATACGCCTCCGTAACAACCACCGATCGGATCGTTGTACGGCAATGCTTTGCACTCATCGAGCGATTTGCGAAGAGCAGTATCGTCGTACCCCAAAAAAGCGATGATCCCGTGACCAATGCCGTGCTGACACGAGAGAGGGCTTTCGACGAGGGAGTCGACGCAGCCTTGATTGAGTTCCTTAACGATTGCGAGTCCATGCGAGGCTATCGCTCGACCCAAAAATTCGTGGAAGCAGCCGTATGAGAACCTCGCGTCACACACGGACAAACCATCGGTGTCTTCGATCGAGAAGAGCGCAGCACCAAACGCGTGCGCTCCCTCATGCTGTTTCGCTGGGCTCAGATCCGCGACATCTTGAGCAAACTGCGCATACGCCTTCTTACCCCCAATATCCCCTATACGCTCCGTCCAAAGCGCCTCTTGTTCTCCCAACGAACCGGCGTTCGGTCTATTAGCATGTCCCATTCTCCACCAGAGGCCGGCAGATCCAGCGACCACGACCGTGGCGAACAGTATGAGCGCGAGGCCGCGACTAGTCATACATTCTGTCTTCTAGGCAGAGCGACTGGTGCTCATCTGGTACCCGTGCGCAGAGCCTCTCTCGCACGCTGCCAGACGTATACATGCCTATATCGTGCGCAAGACGCCCGAAGCATGCTGACCGCGCACTCTTATCTTCTACGAGCGAGCAGTAACGGAACGAGGCCTCTGGATCATTCTCTCCGCCCCAGAAGATCGACGCGACGCCTTCCTCGACGCACGCTGCTTCTCCATCTTCTGCGCCTGCCGACATGCACCAGGAGATCGCAGTCCTATATTCATCGTCACTGAGATTGTCCATGCCTCGAATATCACGCGATCCCGCGAGAGGCACGAACTCTTTGCCGAATCCTGCGTAGCACGCGTGGCGCAACTCGGGCTTAGAATGAGATATGGTGTCGCAAAACGCGAAAGCCTTCGGAAAGAGCGAAGGGTCCGGCCTGCCGAGGTCTATACCGACAAGTTCCCACAGTCGCGGTGTCAGGTAGATGAGGCAGAGCGGCTTCACGCGATCTGGTATCACCGTATCCATGCATGGCGAGAGCGGCTCGTTCGCAAGCAGATACTTCTTCCTGCTCTCCACCCACTTCTCGGGATCGTGTCCGCCGCCTCCCATGAGCTCCATGACCGCTCCGCCGGCACATTCGATATACTCCTGGTCCTGGTACGCTGCCGTGCCGGTCTTCTTGCACATGTCGATTGTCGGCGTGAGGTCGTAACCATAAAACGCGAATACGCCATGCCCGAGACCGTGGTAACACATCGTGTATGCACCAGAACCCCCCGGCGCTTTTTTGCACGCATCACGGATCATCGCGAGTGCGGGTTCCCCTCCGAATTCATTGAGCGTGCCGATCACTATCGAGTGCGAGCACGCATTGCGGAACTCCTGCGTACACAGAGCGATACCATCGACGCCCTTTTGCTTGTAGAGCTCATCGCCGACGACGTGCCCGAGAAGGTGCAAGTCGGTATTCGGCGGCAACTGCGCGCGTCGTAGTATCTCAAACGCATATTCCGCACCCTTATCATCCGCAAGCTTCTGGAAGCGGTCGCTCAACTCCTTAAAGCTCTGCGCGCCCTCTGCGATCGAATCCGCCTCGGCGTATGGGCGCGATGGCAGTAAAAAGTACGCTAGCGCCACGGCCGCGACGAGAAGCAGCAAGACCAACGCGTACCGGACCGCATGACGATGCATCGCGGTCATTGTATCGAATTCCCTACTCACGAGCGAACAGTCCAGTGAAGAGTTTTGTTATGCCGCTGAAGAGCGAACCGATGCCGTCATTCGCGTATCCGTCTGGGTACGCGTACTCGCCTTTGTCGACAAAGGCATCGGGCCCCTTTTCGACTTCAGGAATGATCGGATTGGCCTCGATGTACGGATCATGGCGCGTACCCGTGACCTGCCATGAGACTTTCCCGCCCGCAGTGCCGCCGCCGATCGTGAAGACGGTCCCCTCGATCTCGCTCTTAACATGGAGAAGCGGCATGGGGGCGCCGATAGGCTTCAACTGGTATCTGAAATCCTTGTTTAGTTCGTCGAAATAATCTGGCAAATGGACCTTTGCTTCACCATTCTTATCCAGGGTCGCTACACCGTCGTAGAGGTTCTTCGCGTCCGGCGACTCGACGAACGAATGGTAGAGCAGCTTATTGACAGGATCGAGCGGATGATCGATGAGGAAGCTGCCAGAACCTTTCGAGACATGCCCGGTCACCGCGAGGTTGCCGCTCACGGTCGCATTCTTCGTGAAGGTCGTCTGATACGAGCTCTGTGAATAGTACGTGCTCTGGTAGTAGGATTGGTAATACGATTGCGAGTAGTAGGTGCTCTGGTAGTAGGACTGGTAATAGCTTTGGTAGTACGACTGATAGTACGATTGGTAGTACGGCTGTGAATAGTACGAGGATTGATAGTATTTCTGCGTGTACGCGGAGGCGACCCCTGGCAGAAAGGCGAGCGTAAGCGCGGTAGAAAGCGAAAAAATGGCTATTCGCATAGTGGTTCGTAGAGGCACTCGCCTCGATCGACTTCAGTCTTTGAACTCTTCCATACTTCGTTGATGACAGGGTGCAGGCGGATGTACGGGTCGTGACGTATTCCAGTGATCTGCCACGAGATCCTGCCACCAGGATTCCCGCCCGCGATCACGAATCGATTGTCCTTTTCCTCCTCTTTCACATAGAGTCCCGGCATCGCTTCATCGAGCGCGAAGAATTGATACCGTGGCGACATATTGAGTGCGTCGAAATAATCCGGCAAGACAATCTCCGCCTCTCCGCCCTCATCTAGGGTAGCGATACCATCGTAGATGTTCTTCACATCCGGCGATTCCACGAAGGAGTGGTAAAGGAGCTTGTTCTTAGGATCGAGCGGGTGATCAATGAGGAATGTGCCCGCCCCTTTCGAAAGAGCGCCCGTAACAGCGAGATTGCCGAGAAAACGAACATTTCCTACGAGAGTGACTGCGAGCGCCGCACCCGGCACGAGCAGAGCGAGGACGACAGCCGAACGGATAAGAAGCGTCTTCATATCATTTGGTGTAACACTCTTCGCAAATGTATTCGCCCTTATCGACGAGCTGGTCGGGACCCTTTTCCACCTCCGGGATGATCGGATTCATCTGGATAAACACGTCATGGCGGATGCCCGTCACCTGCCATGAGACCTTGCCATTGGGCACGCCGCCGCCAATGCGCAGCACAGGATCACCGACGAGGTTCAAATACTTTTTGCGCACCTCTTTCGAAAGATGCAGATCCGGCATCGGCTGACCCACTGGCGTGGCGAGGTAGCGGAAATCTTTATTGAGCGCCAGAAAGTATGACGGCAGTTCAATCAGCGCCTCTCCGTTTTCATCGAGTACAACAATGCCATCGTAGATGTTCTTCACATCCGGAGATTCCACGAACGAGTGGTAAAGGAGCTTGTTCTTGGGGTCGAGCGGATGATCTATCACGAATGTACCGGAACCTTTCGAGAGGGCACCGACGACGCTCGCGAGGCCCGTGATCGAGCTATTCTCGGTAATCGTCACCGCGCCGACGTACAAAGGCACGCCGACCGCTACGCAGATGAGTCCCGCTATCGCAGCTGTACGCTTTCGTCCGCTCATATACGCAATCCCCGCATTATATAGTACGACTCCATAGCGGCTAATCGTTCGATTTTGAGGTGGGTTTACTGTCGATAACGTGCGTACCTGCCGTATCCCCGTCCTGGTCCGGTCTCAGGTTGCCCCACTTCGTGAAGTCGTAGCGATTTGCGATGAGGCGCACAGACACCGGTGCGCTCTCCGACGCGTAGATCGTCAGGGTCTTTGTGCCCGGATTTTCCTCGTAGTACGTACGGCCATCGAATGCCGGTGCGAGCGTTGTTACGAGACTGCTCCAATCCTTACCGAAATCGGTCACCTGATAGAAGAGCCATAGGTCGCTTCCCTTTTCCACAGCATTGAAGTCGATCGTGTAGGCATACATATTCTTTGCGCTATCCCATTGCGTCGGCACGACCTTGAGCACCGCCTCCTCTTTGATACCCACGGTCGAATGCCCGTACGTCGCCCACTTCACGCCATCGATGGTGTACACCGGGTCGATCGTGCTCACATCGAGCTTGCCGATGATCTTAATGTCGCCGTAGAACGTGGATGTCGCGGTACCCATTCCGGTAGCACCGTTGGCACCGACGAACAGGAGCCCACCCACGCCAAGCTGTTGCGCAGGCGACGTAGTACCGATACCAACGTTGCCAGCAGATGTGATGCGCATGCGCTCATTGCCGGATCCGTTAAGTTCGGTCGTGAAGAGGAGCGATGCATCCGCGGTCGCGCCGCTAAATGTAGAGTTCTCCGAAATAGCGTGTATCGCCGCAGCCTGCGTTCCAGAACCCGCTGCCGAATCAAGCACGAACTGCATGCCGATGCCGTTCCCTGCTGCGGTGATACTGCGGTTGGAAAGTATGAGGTTGTTATTGAGTGCGTTGTTGTCATAACGAGCAGTAAGGATGCCGCTTGAGTCGACCTGCAAATTCCTGCCAGTGCTCACGCCGCCACCCACCTGCAGCATAGCTCCGGGAGTAGACGTACCGATACCTATGCTGCTCTCCACGATCAGATTTCCATTGCCGCTCGGCGCACCGGTCGGACAACTGCCACCGGCACACACCCAGAGGTTGTCGTCGTTGATACGGACGTCGTCACCCGAAGGATTCAGGATGAAATCGCCGGAGGAATCAGTTTGCAGCTGCGTATCGCGTGTACCGTCGTATGCGATAGATGCCTGGGCTGCAGCGACCGTATCTGTGACTGAGAGTTTGCGGTACGGCGATGTCGTGCCGATACCAACCTTACCGCCTCCAACTATGCTGAGAATATTTGCGGTGGACGACGCGCTGATAGAGAGCGCATTCGTCGATGGTGTGAATTGATAGCGGAAGTCATAGTCGTATCCGTTCTGCCCGATATCGAAGTACGGCTGAGATGACCCACTCGTTCCCTTCAACTCTATGCTTCCTCCTTGGTCCACGCCAAAGCTGCTGCCTGAAGAACCGAATGACGCAGTGGAATCGAATTGCGAAGCGCCCGCGACTGAGAAGAGCCTGAAAGGACTCGTCGTCCCGACACCCACGTTACCCGTGGTCGTGATCGTGAATTTATCCGCGCTTCCGAGAGCCCCAGTGCCGATCTTGAAGCTGTTGCTGTCGGAATTGTCGATACCAGTGAACCAACTCGAGGCATTTTCGACACGGAACTGAATAGCCGAGTCCCCGGTAGCGCCATACTCCTCAATGCGCAGGAGAGCAGAAGTATCACCTCCTGATTTCCATATATGTGCGAGCGTCTGTGGGCTCGTCGTACCTACGCCAAGACTGCCGGAGGAGTTCCAAATGCCGGATCCGGGGAAATAGCCGGTGCCGGACACGGAAAGTGCCGTCGTGGATGCATAAGGGAAGGTATTGGCACTCGATGCGGTGGACGTGATAGCGCCCGCAATATTGAGTGCGCCCCCGAATGTATTGGTGCCCGTAGTGGTAAACGCGCCGGCCACGGTCGAGCTCGCTTGCGATACGAAACCATTCGCAAAAGTGGCAAGGCCACTCACGCCTAGCGTCGACGTGAGATTGAGTGTACCCGCAGAGAGCACACCAAAGCTCGCATTGGTCGAATAGAGGTTCGTACTCGACGCCGTCGTCGAGAACAGGTTGGTCGTTGTCGCCCTGCCAAAAGTCGCGGTCCCCGCAGTGAGCGACGTGCTGAAGAGGTTCGTACTCGATGCGGTGCCCGCATAGAAAGCGCTCGATGTGGCGTTTACAAGCGTGGTGTTGCCGCTTACATCGAGCGTGCCGGCTACAGAGAGATTGCCTGCACTGTCGAATGTAGACGTGGCAGTGGCGCCGAAGTACGCTTTCTGGAACACCGAGAGCTGCGATGTAGAAGCGAGATTGAATGACGCAAGGCCCGAGAAGATCGTGCCGCCCGAGAAATTCGTCGTGCCGGTCACAGTGAGATTGCCTCCAAGGAATGTATTTCCCGAGACCTCGAGCTTGTTCGTTGGTGACGATGTGCCGATGCCGAAATAGCCACTCTTGTTGAGGATAAGCCCGATTGCCGAGGATGAGGCAACGACGAATTGCGGGTCCGAGGCGTTGTCGGCAGCGAGCACCGATAGTCTGCCCCACGGCGTCGTCGTACCGACGCCAAATTTGCCCGATACAGTCGACGCTGTAGTCGTGCCAGTTACGATGAGCGTGCCGTTGATGGTCGTGGTATCGCTTATCGAATCGCCAAGCACCGTATTGCCCTCTACGTTGAACGAAGATGCCGACGTGGTCGAGAGTGTCACACTGCCCACTGAGGTGAGATTGTTGACGAATACGTCGCCTTCCGCGTCGACGAGGAATTTCACCGATCCGTTCACGGCGGCAGAGATAAGGTTGCTGTCGCCCGTCGCGCTCGCTGGGTTGACTACAAGTGCCGCATCCCACCATGCTGAATTCGAGGCACCGGTAGTCCAGGCTGCAAATGTGTGTGCGACCGTCGGCGCACGTGCAGCGAGAAGCGCTCCGTTGAAGGTCGAAGTCGCGTTTGTCGACGACGCGACTATGTATGAGAACGTGCCCGAGCCGGAGAACGCACCGCTACCCGATGCAGTGATATCCCCGACCGTGAGGCCCGCCAAATTTGTATCCCCGTCCACATCAAGCGACGCAATATCCGTTAGCGTCGACCCAGTGATCGTGCCACCCGAGAATATGGAATTGTTGTCGATCGTCACACTGCCGAGCTTATCGATGTTGTTGGTCTGCGCGATCACTTGATACTGCTGCGCGAACTGCGTATTGGTCGTGATGTTGAGACCTTGTATCTGGGATTGGATACGTTGATAGAGCGCATCGAGCTGCGCATTCCAATCCGCGGGAGTGTCAGCATTGATGTACTTCACTTCCTGTACCACGCGTTCAATGACCGGATAATTGTAGACATAGTAGATCGGCTGCGTGCTCGTACCAGTACCGCCTGGGATAGTCGCTGCGGTAGCGAGCGCCTGATTCGAGCTTGGGGAGCCATCGGCGACGATCGCACCGGTCGGAGCATTCGTGCTCGTGTATGTCACTGTGGGATCTGCGCTGAAGACCGCAGCAACTTGTTTGCCCGCGCTTGCGAGGAATGCGACTGCCTGCGGACTCTTTTCATACGCAGCGATCCCCGTCCCGATCACGAAGACGAACGCAGCGAGCGCGGCGGCAGTCGTAGAAAGTGAACGTGCAATATTCGATTGCAACGGTTGTGGTGGCACTTTCACACCCCGCAGCGGCGAAGGCACAGGCACATTGCTCTGCGTGATGCTTCCCATTGCGGATAGCTCTGCTGAACTCATATGAGTCGCGGCCGAGTGCATAGCCTCTTTGGATGGTGCATGCGCAGGTACGGCCGGCTCTACAATTGGTGCTTTCGTTTGCACGGATGCTGTTTGCGTCGCAGGTGCCACTGGCGAAGTAGGCCGTAGCGTATCCGGAATCTTTTGCTCGACTTGGGGCGCGATAGAAGGCGTCGGAATCGCAGACGGTATATTCGCTGTCGGTGCGATCTTTTGTATCTCAGGCATCAGCGCCGCTTCAAGCGAGCCCGGATTCGGTGAAGGCGCAGCAATAGGTGCAGGAGCGGATTTGATAGGGACCGACGTAACTGCCATTGGCGCGATTGGCACGATTGGCGCGAGAACATTCTCAGGTGTCGGTGATACGGGTATTGCAGGGACGACCGTAGGCCGAAGCGCAGACGCATCGGACGATCCCGCACCGCGCGGCATCACACTCACCTTCGGCAGTGAGACTGTACTTGTGTCGATCGATGCAAATTTCTCCCGTATCGCCGCTGCATCTGCGCCCGACACTTGTGGCTTGCTCGACGCGACAGGTGCGACGAGTGGAGTCGGCACGACTATTTTCACCCCCGCAGGCGCCTGTACGATAGGCGCGGGCGGTGCGATGGGCGCGCCGACAGACGGATTCGGCGCTTCGCGGAGAGCTGTCTGCAGTCCATCAAAATCAGCATAAATCTTTTTGCCGATGGCGCGCAGAAGCACCCTGCCTTGTCCTGCGAGGAGACGTACCTGTTGCTCCGTAATGCCTGTCACGGAGGCCGCTTCTGCTATGGGCAGATATGTCTTTCCGTCGAATTGTACTTTGTCGGCCATATTTACCCCGTTAGAGACAGGAAGCGCTTCAAGCGGTTTTTGAGATACCGTTTGCCCGGACCTGATTTCAAGTACTTTTCCCGAACGAAGGCATCGTGCCTGTCGACGCAGGCTTCGTAGTGAATGAGGGCAAACGGCTGACGACCTCTTGAGCCAGCAACTGATCCGGAATTGTGTTCTCGTAAGCGCTTCCGCAAATCTTCCGTACAGCCGGTGTACCAACGCTTATCTTTCTTGCTCTGTAGTACGTAGGTGTAGTTCATATGCCAGTCTCTAACGGGGTGAATTGTGTATCCACGATATTCGCGCCCTCGAGTGCGGAGCGAGGTTTGGAAGAGATCACGTGCGTGCCAGCAGTATCGCCGTCCTGATCAGCTCGGAGATTCGGCCACTTGCTGAAGTCGTAGCGATTGCCGGTAAGGCGCATCGATACCTCGCCTGGCGCATCGGCGTAGACGATGAGCTGATTCTTCTCAGGCACCTTCTTGTAGAAGACCGTGCCATCGAATGCAGGCGTGAGCGCGACCACAAGCGATTTCCAGTCGTTGCCGAAGTCGGTGATCTGGTAGAAGAGCCATATATCACTGCCCTTCTCCTGCGAATCGAAATCGATCACGTATGCGTATTTGCCGCTCTGGTCCTTCTTATCGAGATGGATCACCTGCGTAGTCTCTTCCTTCACGCCGGTCATGCTCGGCACGAACGTCGCGTACTTCGTGCCGTCGATCGTGTACGGCGGGTCGATCGTGCTCACGTCGAGCTTACCGATGATCTTGATGTCGCCCGCGAAAGTTGAGGTGGCGGTGCCCATGCCAGTCGCACCATTGGCGCCGACGTAGAGCATGCCCGCTGTCGACAGCATTTGCGCGGGAGTCGTCGTTCCTATGCCGAGGTATCCCGATGACGTGAGCACGGCTTTCTGCGATGCAGCCGAGTACCATTTGAAACCGCCGCCGGAGTTGAGCCACATGTTGCTGCTCTCTATACCAAGCGCATAGTCGCTGGCTGCGACAGTTCCGACTGTGCCGTACATTTGCAATTTCTCGCCCACACTTCCCGCGCCCGGTGCTGCGACACCCGTGTTGCCCATAAAGATTGTACGAGATGTCGCGCCCGTCAATGAGACATCGCCGTATACCGTGAGCGCTTCGTCAGGTGTCGAGGTACCGATGCCAAGCCTGCTCTCCACGATCAAGTTGCCATTGCCACTCGGCGCGCCTGTTGGGCAGCTGCCACCGGCACAGACCCAGAGGTTGTCGTCGTTGATCCTCACGTCGTCGCCAGAAGGATTGACGACAAAGTCGCCCGAAGAGTCGGTTTGCAGCTGCGTGTCGCGCGTGCCGTCATAGGCGATTGATGCCTGTGCGGCGGCGACAGTATCTGTGACGGAGAGCTTGCGGTACGGCGATGTTGTGCCGATACCGACGTTGCCTCCGCTCGCCGCATAGAAGGTCGCCCCACTTGCGCCGACTTGCAGCGTACCGTCGGTGCGGAGCACACCGGTGCCTGCATAGATGCCGCTCGTAAAGTGGCCGGACGGGTTAAGACGGAGCCACTCATCCGAGAACTGCACGATCGCCTGGCTGTCGCCGTAGAAGTAGGTGCCGTTGGAATAAATGTCTCCGGTAGCTGTGAATGTACCGCCCGCAGACGCACCTCCTGCACCGGTGGAGTCGAGTGTCACTGCGCCCGTCGAAACATTGACCGTAAACGGACGGAGCGCATTCCATGTACCGTACTGGTCTCCCGACGATGTGAGGAGCAAGTACAGGTTCGATCCGTCATTGCGCAGCATTGCGCCATAGCTACCACCGATGAGCCTGAAGTTACCGCCCGTCGATTTGTATGTACCGCTGATGATCTCGTCGTTGACCTCGAGCTTTGTGAACGGCGTCGTCGTGCCGATACCGATGTTGCCAGTTCCCATGGTGGTGCCGCTTCCCAAGCCAGTACCGAAGATCAGGTTACCGATATTGAGTTGATTCGAGCCTGTGGCGCTGAGGCCGGAGCGAACATCCTGACCGATAAGGATGTTGTTAGATCCGCTCGTAACGCCGCCAGAGGTGCCATTGTTTCCGAGTATTACGTTGTAAGAACCCGACGTCAGCGTATACCCCGCCTGATAGCCGAGCGTGGTGTTGGTGCCGCCCGAAGTAACTCCGTAGAGGGATCGATAGCCGACTGCCACGTTGTTGCTCTGACTCTGACCCGACGCGCCGCGACCAGATGACTGACCGATGTACACATTGGAACTGCCGGTGGAATCGTAATACCCGGCATCATCGCCGATCGCCACGTTGTCCCATCCAGTCGTAAGACTTGTCAGCGAACCTACGCCGATCGCCTGGTTCTTAGAGCCGGTCGTGATCGCTGTGAGTGCGCTGGCACCAAGCACGTTGTTGCGATCACCAGAGAGTGAGCTGCTGTTGAGCGAGGCAGATCCCACTACAGTGTTATGCGTCGCAGTCGTGCTCGCGAAAAGGTTCGCACCGGAGTTGAGACCTACCACCGTGCCGTTGTTGGTAGTCGAAGCGTACAACAGGCTCGTGCCTCCTATCTTGTACCCGCTACCACTGCTGCCGACATTGATAGAAGAGAGTACGTCGAGCGTACCGGCCGTTGTATTTAGCAGCCCCACTCCAAGCCCACCCGTCAGATACCCGTTGCCACTTACTGAGAGTGTCGTCGCCGGTGATGTTGTGCCGATACCGACATTGCCCGTCGTGTCCTGGATAGCAAATCTATCTGCAACACTGCTCTCCGAGATCTTGAAATAATTATTCGTAAGGTCGTATCCAAAATTCCATTTGTTTGTTCCCGCTTCAGAGAAGATGAAGTTCGGATTCTGCGTGCCAGAGGCATTGATGCGAAGTCCGGCAGATGCTCCAGTTGGCTGGTCGATTTCGAGTCTACCGGTAGGAGTAGTTGTACCGATACCTACATTGCCGCTTGTCGCGAGATAAATGGAAGAAGTGCCCGTGAGCGTGTTGTCCGCGCTGAAATATGGGAATTGCCCAGTCGTGCCGCTTGCACCGCTCGCGCTCGTTGGAATATCGGTCCACGACCCGCCACTGTTCTTGATCTGCAGCGTACCTGCGTTGTCTCGGAAGCCGTAGCCATTGGTGCCCTGCGCTGCGGTGCCGAAGTTGATGTAACGACTCGATCCATCGAGGAACATATCGCCACCTACGACCAGCTTTGCGCTCGGTGTGGTGGAACCTATGCCGACGTTGCCTGCCGAGCTGAGTCGCATTTTCTCGGAGCACGAGCTGGAAACGCATGTAGTGAAGCTGAGAGCTCCTGTCGTGTCGCTTCCATCACTACGTAGGGCCCCAATGCTTCCGATCGTGTTCTCAACGCCAGCATCATCCTGAATGTCGAATGTGATGGTTGCGCCGAATCCATCGCTCATGTCCGACAATTTTGTGCCGAGCACTCTCAACGCACTAAACTGTATATTTGAATTACCCGTTCGTTCAAATACGGGCAGTGTTGCAAACGAGGACGCAACGACATGCAAGCTGCTTTCAGGTGATGTGGTATTGATACCGACCCTGCCCGCAAAATACGCATTACCCGTCGTGGTCGCCCCTCCAAAGATCGTAAGCCCAGCCGCCTGCGAGCCGTCGCCGATTGTGGAAGAAGCGGTCGAGATGAGACCCGCAAATGTGGAGAGACCGGATACACCAAGAGTAGATCCGAATGTTGCAGCACCGGTGTTAGTGAAAGCGCCAACAACGGTCGACGTTCCGAGACCTGTTTGTGTCAGCGCGCCGAGGACGCTGAGTGAGCCGAACGACGCGCTCGTGGAGAACAGGTTTGTGCTCGATGCTGTCGTCGAGAATATATTTGTCGTCGTCGCATTCGCGAGCGTCGTATTGCCTGTCACATCGAGGGTGCTTGAGAGTGTCGCTGCGCCAGCTACCGCGAGGGTACCCGTCGCCGTCACATTGCCGCCGAGGTAGGCATCACCAGCGAGCGAGAATTTTGCGAAGGGCGACGTCGTGCCGATGCCGACGTTGCCCGAAGAAGAGATGACAAGTCTATTATTTGCACCGGTATAAAATGCCAGTCCATTGTTGGAAAGCCCATAGATACCGATTTGTCCCGTCGCCCCTGTAGATGAGCGCCATTCGAGGTAGCCATTGTTCGACAATAGAGCATTTATCGCTGAAGCGCCGCCGTTGATTTCGAGTGCAGCAGTCGGGCTCGACGTTCCTATGCCCACCTTCCCGCTATTGAGCACGGTGAAAAGCGACGTCGTGGCATTCGCTGTGGAGCTCGAGATGTCGAAGAGGCGGGTATTCGTCTCGCCGTTGTTCGCAGAGATCGCGAGTTTCGCCCACGGCGAGGTAGTGCCGATGCCGAGAGAGCCAGACGAGGTAACCCTCATCCTCTCACTTGAATCGTTCTGTCCTCCAGCATAAAAGCGAATAGGAGCCGATGAGCCAGACGCGGCTATCGAAAGGCCGCCAGAGAGTGCGCTGCCCGCTATAAGAGCACCGGCATTTTGTTGTAATGCACCGCTTGCCGTGTAGCCGGTGCCCGTCGTCACAAGACGAGTCGCATCGGTAAGGCTCGAGCTGTATCCATTGCGCGTCACCACCTGCGCAGAAGCGACAGGTCCAGTGTTGCTGTTGGTCACCACGGCCCTGACGCTTGTGTTGCCACTGTCGCCGATTTCCAACTTGTCTGAAGGCGTTGTGGTCCCGATTCCAATATTAGTGCCCGACACCACAAGCGATGTATTACCTTGTGATTTCAACTGCAGCACGCTCGTGTTGCCGTAAAGGCCATTGCTTGAATCCCCGAACTGGAGCATTCCGCCAGAAGATGTGCGGATATTGCCATTCGAAGCACTTGCGAGATCGAGTCCTACCTGCGGCGAAGCAGTTCCTATACCGATATTTCCACTGCCTTGTTGCACGACAAATTGGGAACTACCAACCGTGAATCCTTGGCCGCTGGCGATGGTCGTTGTCCCCGATGTTCCAGAAAGTGTGAGTGGCGAAGAGAATGTATTTGAACCCGAGAACGTGTTGCTGTCCGAGAGTAGTGTCGATGAGGCGAATTTCCACGTTGATGTAGACACCGCCGTGACAACACCACTTCCGTCTACATATAGAAGACCATTGCTGTAATTACTGAACGTAGCGGCACCTGCGACGGCGAGCGTCCCTGTCGCCGTCACGTTACCGCCGAAGTATGCGTCGCCAGCGAGCGAGAACTTTGCAAACGGCGACGTGGTGCCGATGCCCATGTTGCCACCGCTGGTGAGCGTTAGCTGGGAGTGACCATTCAACGTACCGAGCGCGCCGTATCCAAACTGCAACTTCGACGCATCGTCGTCGAGACCGATGGTAAACGAGTTTGCGACGTCCGAGCGGTCGGCCAATTCGAGGTACACCTCCTCTGCATTCGCACTCAGTCCACCCAAGATACGAATACTCGAATCGCCAGAAGCGCCGCCCGTTCCTGATTCAAACAACGCAAGCGGTTCCGCAGACCCTGAGGAAGACACCGTGAGTCGTGAAGAAGGCGTCGTCGTGCCAATGCCGACAAGACCTGTCGACTTGATCGTGAGCAGAGAGTTGGTCGATATATCTGTCGCATTTCCCGTGCTGACCGTGAGGGCATTAGCGGTCGTGTCCTGCCCGAGCTGCCACGCGTTCCCTGCGAACGTATCATTGGAATAGAACTGTATGCGAGGGTCGTCATTGGAGTTCGTCAACTTGATTGAACTCACACCAGGCCGATTCACGCCGATATCAGATCCTGCCACTTCGAATGAAATTGTCGGACTCGATGTGCCCACACCGACATACCCGCTATTGAGTACCGTGAAGAGTGATGTGGTCGCAGTCGCGGTCGAGCTAGAGATATCGAAGAGACGCGTATTCGTTTCTCCATTGTTGGCAGAGATCGCAAGCTTTGCCCACGGTGAAGTGGTGCCGATGCCCACGTTGCCCGTACCGGAGATCCGTAATCTTTCAGCATATGAGCCGGAGCCGTAAGCATAGATACCGAGACCAACCTGATTCGCCCAATCAGCTTCGCTCACGGCATAAATACCTGTCGCCTTAACGGGATTCGCCGAATCCTGGATCTTGATGCCGAATCTTCCACCGGTGCTTGTCTGTGACGACCCGGCGTTTGTAGTGAGTGTGAGAACGTTCTCGCTCATCGAAGAATTAAATGTGCTCGTAGCTGCTACTGTGAAGCGAGACACGGGGTCCGTGACACCAACACCGAGATATCCACCAGATGTGACTCGCAATCTCTCGGTCCCGGCGGTCATGACGCGTGTTATGCCGTTCGTACCGCTGTATATGTCCACATTGCCGAGACCAGAACTATTGGCGCCTATGACGATGTTGTTCGAGGAATTGAGACCGATGAGATTTATATTTGCCCACGCAGTATTGTTGGCCACAAGTGCGTAATTGTTGTCGATCACCACGTTACCTGCTACGTGCAGCTTATCTTCGGGCGAGGTGGTTCCGATGCCCACGTTGCCCGATTGCAAGCGCATGTATTCCGTGCCATTTACCCCAAGTGTTGTTGCCGACACGGAAGCACTGACAAAATTGCCGGTATTAACTTTGAGCCGAGCAGTCGTGCCCGTGAAATTGAGCTGCGACTCGCTGTCGCTATTTGTATCAGCCACTGTGATCTCGCTCGTGCTCCCTGGTGTCGCACCTACGCCGACATTACCGGCAAAATACCCGACACCACCGACCGAGAAGAGTGAACTCGGCGACGTCGTGCCGATGCCGACCTTGCCATCTGAAGCGACGCGCACGCGCTCAGTCCCCTGCGTCTGGAATGTGATCGGCACTGCTGTTTTGGTATTGAGGTTGACGCTCGAAGAGTTGGCATAGAATTCGCCCGCCCACGATCCGTTCGCTTCACCAAAGCGGTAGATGATGTTGCCGTTTATATCCTGCTGCGTCACATTGAGAGCGGCGCATTCGTCGCCACCCACTGTACCGATGGGTCCGATGAATGCATGGAAGGTATTACCGCACGTGGCGGTGGAATCCATATTGAAATTGCCGATCGATGTGTTGCCTGTTGCGGTGAAGTTGCCTGCTACGGTCGAGCTCGCCTGTGATATGAAGCCGTTCGTGAAGACACCGAGACCGTTGGTGGTAAACGTGCCGAGGAGGCTCAGCGCGCCGAACTGAGCGTTCGTCGAATAGAGGTTAGTCGAGCTTGCGGTCGTCGAATAGATATTCGTCGTTGTCGCATTGCTGACAGTGAGATCTCCCACGCTTGAGATGTTGGAATTTGATACGTACGAAGAGCTGGTACCGACTTTCAGTATTCCGTAGACGTGGAGATTGCCTTCATAGGTCGATGTAGCGGCGGCGCCCTGCCCACCTACATATATTGGTGCATTCACGGCAAACACCGCTGAAGGCGACGTTGTGCCCACGCCGACCCTGCCATTGCTGTCGATATGGAAGACAGTGGACGTAGCATTTCCCGCGGTAGTGGATGAGATCGAAAAGAGCGGCGTCGCAGCTCCTGCGGCACCCGCTATAGAGATACGCGCCCACGGCGTCGTGGTACCGACGCCGAAATTACCCTGGATAGTAGAAGCTGTCGTGGTGCCGGTCACAATAAGCGAACCATTCACGGTAGTGACATCGGTGATCGAATCACCGAATGTCGCATCGCCCTCTACAGTGAATGTCGATGCCGTCGTCGTGGAGAGCGTCACGCTGCCGACAGAGGTGAGGTTGTTGAGGAATACATCGCCCTCCGCATCGACGAGGAATTTAGTAGAACCCCCGACTGCGGCTGCAATAAGATTCGCATCACCCGCAGCGGAAGCAGGATTAATCAGAAGCGATGCATTGAAAGGATTCGCATCTGCTGCCCCGATCGTCCAGGATGCAAATGTGTGCGGCACAGTCGGAACGCGCGTACCCAGAATGCCGCCTGCAAATGTGGAAGTAGCCGTGGTCGACGTCGCGTTGAACCACGGTGCCGCTATTTCTCCGTAGCTCGTGATGTTGCCGAGGACCCCGGCCGTGAAGCGCGCCACACTCGCGAAAATGTTCGTCGAGGTCGCGTTGGTCGTCGACGCGTTGGTCGAGAAGAAGTTGGTCGTCGTAGCATTTGTTCCCGTCGCGTCGATCCATGTCAGGTTCGTGGTCGACGCGGTCACGGCAGAAAGCACACTCGTCGTCGCATATGTGTTGGTAAGAAGATCGATAGTCGACGATGAAATGCTTATCGCACCAGGAATCGTGAGCGTGCCCTCGATGGTCGTATCACCGGATACCGTCAAGTCACCCGTGACCGTAGTCGTGGCGAGGCTCGACGTCGCCGAAGCGCTCAGGGTCGTCGCTGCCACGGATCCCGCGAATGAGCTCCCCGTTATCTCCACATCGCTGATCGCAGTACCCGATATGGTACCGCCAGTGATCGTGGAACTTTCGATAGTGACGGAGCCCAACTTGTCGATATTGTTGGACTGCGCGATGAGCTGATAGTTGTTGTTTATCGTCGTGTAGCCTCCACCACCACCTGCAGAGGAACCGATAAGACGGCTCGAAAGCTTGCTTTCGAGCGCTGCGAGCTTCTGATCGAGGTACTCTTCGGTGATCCCTCCTGCAGCGGCGACGACACGCTCGGTCTCTATGCGGCGCTCTATGATGGTGATCGGATCCGCGACACTACCCGAAGAATTTGCCGCCACTGCGCCCGATACGCCGGAAGACGTACCGATCGTCTGTGCGACAAGCTTCGACGAGCGCGTATATGGCGCGACTTCCACTGATACATTCGCACCGCCCTGGACAGCGACCGCATACGGACCCGTGATCTCATCAGGAAATGCGATCGCGTATACAAAATGATCCACGCTCGAATTCACGCTTCGCGCGACAGATCGGAGTGATTCAGGGATGAACGCCAACGAAGCACTTGAGACTTGCGCGAGCGCCGCATTTGGATTCTCTGCCGCGTAAAGCATTTTCTCTTGTGACCTGGCGGCAAGTCTTGTAATGCCGCCACCCGTAACATCGCGATAGCTTCGCGCGATCGACGTGCCGGTATCGCGAAGCGAATCCATTGCGAAGCGTGCATACGTCGGATCGACGAGCGCGTACGTGCCGAACGTCATGGTGAACGCAACAAGAAGCGCGATGAATTTTTGGATGAATTCGGCGAATGGGGTCAGCGTGTACACCGGCACGTGTGCACCTGTGTGGCCAAGCGTCCGCACCACCGCTTCGTGCACGCCGCTCGGACTCGCAAGCACCGAGGGAGCGAGACGCATTGCGCTCTCACTATGTTCGAGCGCTTTCGATTTCAATTTGCTTTGCACTTCGAGCGCATGCGCAGCCAATGTCTTGGTGATCGGCGACAGCACGAGCACGTGCTCCGATGCGCTCGCCTGGATAGGCACTCGATCCTCCGGCACCTCTCGAGCTGGATGCGGCACAGCAGCCCCCACACCTGCCTCGTGTGTGCGTCCGTACTCTCTGGCACGCTCTTCGGAAAGCAGCTCACGTCTTTCAGCCTTGACGCGCTCCTGCTCTGTGACGAAATCTGTGAGCGACTGCTCATCGACGTACCAATTCTTTCCAATGCGCTTTCCTCGGACTTTATTCTCGCGACAAAGTCTCGCAATGTAGTCGCGCGAGAGATGGGCGGCAGCCGACGCGTCGGCTGCTGAGACGTACCTTTGTCCGTCGAAGAAAATCTGATCACTCATGAGCGCTTTTTCATGTGGGCGGATGGACGATTTATCTAGTATTTTACTAGTGTTTTCGTCTATTGGACGCATAAGGGACACTAATCCATGTGGACAACAAGCCACAAAAAAAATATCGGACATTGTGCGCGTCCGATTCATTGAAAATATTTCTTGCGTGTGACCCCACTCATCGACAAACGCGAAAATCGAGATCTCTAATTGAAATTTGTTACGCAAAGCTCATGTAAGCATCCGTCCGGCGCGATTTTCCTCTCAACTCGGCAAGACGAGTCACGGGTTTACGCCACTTCTCGGCCGGTATTCGGCAATGAATACGCAAAGCGGCGCCTGAAAGGCGCCGCTTTATCCAGGAAAGAGTGGCTACTTGCGCAAATATGTCATTTCAGGAGCGATTATATCTTCGATCATATCTCCAATAGCATCGAAAGCGGTTGCGGCGCCCGCGAGCATTGTAACTTCAGTGGAAGCGCTATCTGTGCGGAAGAAGGCATAGAGCGAATCTGATTTCAGAGTGGTGAATCCGTATGACACGACTATGACAACCGTGAGAGCTGCTACGGCTTTGACGGCTCTATTCATAGTCTTTCCGGATGTACGTACAGTGATTCGCGAGCGCTCCGGAGCCGGTGCTTGCACATGCTTCGTGCGAATCGATGGCACGATTCGAATCGGTACAGGCTGCGGCTCCGTGGTCTCAATGTGCTCTTCTGCCACATAGCGCTCTGGTTTCGTC
>CBIMKN010000002.1:0-24551 GCA_966244515.1 uncultured bacterium | reverse complement strand
CATCATCTCACCTTCCGCATCTAACTCGCCCCGCCCACGCGGGGCGCATTTTTTTGCCGCATACTATGCACATGTTCCGTTCCTTCTTCGCGACACTCCTGCCGCTCATCGTGGTGGCAATACTCGCATCCGGTATCGCAGGATCGCAAACTACTGGAGCACCGCAAAGCCCACTCGAACACACCGCCTCAGCGGCCCTGACCGACAACGAGACGTACCGAGTCGTGAGGGTCGTGGACGGCGACACACTCGTCGTCGATATGAATGGAGTGAACACCACACTTCGTCTCATCGGCCTCGATACGCCCGAAACAGTCGATCCGCGAAAAACTGTGCAGTGCTTTGGCAAGGAGGCATCCGACAAGGCTAAGTCGCTCCTTGCGGGGACCTCTGTAGGCGTGGAGTACGACGCATCACAAGGAACACTCGATAAGTATGGCAGGACGCTCGCGTACATATATATGAATGATGGGGAGCTTTTCAATAGATATATGATCGCGGAGGGGTACGGGCACGAATACACGTACGCAGTACCGTATGCCCACCAGGCAGAATTCAAGGCTGCCGAACAAAGTGCGAGGGAGGGCAAGAAAGGTCTGTGGGCAGACGGAGCGTGCGAGAGAGCCGCGGCACCAAAAACCGTAACGCGACCGACCGGCTCATATGAGTGTTCCCGCAATGCGTACAATTGCTCCGACTTTTCGACGAGAGCCGAGGCGCAGGCTGTGTATGATTCGTGCGGTAGCGGAGACATCCACAAATTGGATAGCGACGGAGACGGCGAGGCGTGCGAATCGCTTCCATGAAGAATACGTCCACAAGATGCCAGGCCGATACGCGAGGTTTTCCTATATACTTGTACGCATGCGTGTAGATCGATACTCCTCATTCGCGCTCGCTCTCCTGAGCGCGCTCCTCTTCACGATCCCCTCCTTCACCGCAGCCGCGACGACATGCCCAAACGCCGGCGAGCGCCCCGCGACTGAGGAAGATGTCCCAAAGATGAAAGCTGCGGGCTACAGCGATGATTATGCCAAGGTCGGCAACTGCTGGAATCCGGCGAGCAAAGAGGCAGGCGCGAGCGTCGGCGATGCAAAACAATTTCTCCGATCCATCCTCTGTCCGCCCGACGGCGACAATTACGGCGGCATGGGTCCCGACGGCACGATCGAAAAGCTCGACGGACCGTTTTCTGTGTGCGCAGCGAAATTCCTCAAGACCGCTCGCGATTCCGGCATTGATGTCTGCGTGCGCGAAGGCGCGCGCTCTGTCGAGAAACAGAACCAGTACGTCGCGCGCGGCGTCCTCGCCTGCAAGAAGGGCGCGCAGTGCGAACACCCGCGTGGCATCGCGATCGACGTCAACGTGCGACCAAGCGTGAACAACTGCAATAGCTACAAATCACTGCACCAGAGCGCCTCGCAGTTCGGCGTGATCTTCTACCTCGGCTGCCGCGATGCGTATCACTTCGTGCCGCTCAGAGGCGCCTCGTGCAATGGCGGCGGCATCATCCAGCCTGATCAGGACTACGACTTCCCGCAATACTACACGCCGCAATCCCCCTCCTCGGGTATCGCGAACCAGTTCCGTCAGGCACTTGGATTGCCGCAGCAGCCGACGGTCCCTTCGTATACTGCACCGACTTTGAACAACACGACGCCGACACTGCCACAGCCGACCCAATCAAACTTCTGCTTGCCTGAATACAAATGCTCGGGCAATACGCTCATGTATCAAAACTCGTTCTGCAATACTCAAGTGCAGCAGGTGTGCCCAGCGGGCTGCAACAACGGCGCATGCATCAACGCGACCTCGACCGCTACCTCGACTGCCACTTCGACAGACACGAATACGAATGAAAATACCAACGACGCCACATCGACGATCGATCTGCTCGACTACATCAGTGGCGTGACCGCTACGTCGTCGAACATTGCGACAGCGACGCCGCTCCAGCTCATACTCGCGCTCTCTCAGAGCCAAGCATCGGGCATCGGTGCCACTTCGACGAAGTACGTGAGCTCGTTCGCGACCAACAGCATCATGAGCGCGCCACTTGTCGGCTCTCAACAGACATTCACCTCCAACAACCTGAGCGGTAATTCTATGTCGACGTTCGGATCGGCCAACAACTCCTCCCTCTTCGCCATCCTCGAGAATATGAAGCAAGTGCTTCTCAAGGCGCTCAGCTACCTCCAGCCCTTCCGCTTCAGCAATGCTGGCCGACCCGCCGCTATCGACGGGCACACGCTCGAGAACTGATCGCTCGTTGTTTCTCATCTGAGAGAGTGGTATAGTTTCGCGACAAATGGGATTCACGAAATACACGTCGCAAGCGGAGAAAGAGCAGGTCCGCATGAACGAAAATATCCGCGCCAAGGAAGTGCGCGTGATCGGGCCTGAGGGCGAGAACTTCGGCGTACTCGAGACGCGCGAGGCGCTAGGCAAAGCACAGTCGCTGGGACTCGATCTCATCGAGATCTCCCCCAACGCACAGCCGCCAGTGTGCAAGATCACGGACTACGGCAAGTTCAAATACGAGCAGAAGAAAAAGGATAAGGAGGTGAAGTCGAAAGCCCGCGTGACCGAGACCAAAGAGGCGCAGGTGAAGATCGGCACGAGCCAGAATGACATGAATATCAAGGCGACAAAGATCGCGTCATGGCTTCGCGAAGGCCACCGCGTCAAAGTCGACCTATTCCTCTGGGGCCGTTACAAGTATATGGAGTTCGAATTCCTCAAGGAACGCCTTGAGCGCTTCCTTGCCATCATTCCCGACGGCTTCAAGATCGCTGAAGAGATAAAAAAGAGCCCCAAAGGCCTCTCGGTCTCCCTTGAGCGCGACACCTCCAAAAAGGCCCAGGTGAAGGCTACCCCGGCAGCTGCTGCCCCTTCGCAGGAGGCATCTGAGCCCTCCGAGGCCGAAAACCTTGATTAAAAGCGAGGTTTCAAGTATAGTGCCCCCACGGCCTCTACGGCCATTTTGTTTGACCATGAAAACCAACAAGTCGTTCACGAAGCGCCTCCGGGTGACCAAAAAGGGAAAGATCGTCTCCCGCGCCCCTGGCCACAACCATTTCAACGCTAAAGACTCTGGCACCCAGAGGCAGCAGAAGCGCCGCGCAGGCTCTGTCGAGATGTCTGCTCAGCTCCGCAGCCGCTTCCTCCCCAGGTAATCACGACATCATATGGCACGCGTTAAACGAGGTACGACGAAGAACAAGCGCAGGAAGTACATCCTGAAGCAGACGAAGGGCTATCGCTTCGGCCGCAAGAGCAAGGAGCGCGTAGCAAAAGAAGCGATCCATCATGCGGGCGCACATGCGTTCCGCGACAGGCGCCTCAAGAAGCGCAATTTCCGCAACCTCTTCACGCTCCGCATCAACGCGGCAACGCGTGAGAACGGTTTCTCCTACTCGAAGCTCATGGGCGCCCTCAAGAAGACCGGCAATACGCTCGACCGAAAGTCCCTTGCGGCTCTCGCAAAGGACCATCCGGAGGCCTTCAAACGTCTCGCAGACTCGCTCAAATAGAAAAAGTCCCGCTAAGCGGGACTTTTTCTTATAGAGCATCATCGTACCTAGAGGATGACTTCCGCACCCTTACCTGTGGCACTCCAACCATCGTGGTTCTGGTATACGAGCATGGCCGATTCTTTCTGCTTATGCACCATGTCGATGAGCTTCTCTACGAGACTCTTCGGGTCCGGATCAAACACGATATTCGGATTTGGACGATGAGCTGCGTCGATGATGAGCGAGAGGAGCTCGTCAGTATCTGATTCGCCCTGGAGGACGCCGATAGGCCTCTTATCTTCAAAGGCGACGGAGAATTCATTGATCGTGCCTACGCGCCCTGGGCCGATGATCATGGCGTCACTTGAGCGCACAAAGAGAAGATCGCGCCCTGAATATCCGAACCCTGTGTAGACCACGACATCCATGTAGTCGAGCGGAAGCTTGTACGTCTCGATGTGCTCGCGCTCGGTAGAGGCGGGAGAAAAGCCGATGGAGAAGCCGCACTCATCTTTCGCACCCATGGCGGCGTACATGGGGAACCCGGTGGTAGCTCCTGTCGTTATGATGCCGCCGTGCTTTGCGATCTCACGCCCGAGCTCTTTCCCCTTCTCGAATGCATCGAGTCCAGAGTGTTTCGTATCAGCAGCGCCCGAGACGCCGATCTTCACGACGCCGTAACCATCGGGAAGCCTGCAAAAATTGCGCGGCACTGCCGTGTGATTTGGATGCAATATTTTCTTGATCATTTGAGTTTATTATAGCACCGCATCAGAGTTCTATTTCGACGCGCTGATCCCTTTCCGGGACTAGAGATTCGACACCGAGAAAATCTTTCACGCGCTGAGCGAAAAAGAGCGACGAGCGCGGCTCTCCCATCGTGACAAACACTTTCTCAAGCGACTCTCCCGCACCTTCTACGTAGTTCAGGAGCTGATCGCGATCGGCGTGACCCGAGTATCCGGTGAGCGCGCCCACGCGGGCCCGTACGCGCACGTACTCGCCGTCGATTTGTACCTTCTTCTCGCCATCGAGAATGCGTCTGCCCAAGCTTCCCGGCGTCTGGTACCCCACGAAGAGGATGGAACAATCCTTCCGCGGCAAATATTCCTTCTCGTGCGAACGAATGCGACCGCCTTCGGACATGCCAGCGCCCGCGATGATCACTTTGGGATCACTCTCGCGACGTATACGCGATGATTCTTCGGTATTGAGCGTGACCTTGAAGCCCGGGAATGCAAAGGGGTCATCCTGGCGATCAAAGTGAGACCTCGCCGTATCGTTGAAGAGTTCTTTGTACCGACGAAACACATCCGTGATCCGAATAGCCAGCGGTGAGTCGAGGAACATCGGGATCGGCGCCATCTCGTTGCTCTCGATCATATCGTTGAGCTCGTAGAGCAGCACCTGCGTGCGCTCTATGGAGAACGACGGGATGAGGAGCGTGCCACCGCTTTGCCTTGTCTCTTCTATTGTTTGGCGCAACATCTCCTTGCGACCCTTCCTGTCTTCGTGGACTCTATCACCGTACACGCTCTCCATGACGATGTAGTTGGCTCCCGCCGGCATCTCCATGTCCCGAAGCAGAGGTTCGGGACTATTCCCGAGATCTCCCGTGAATACGACGCTTCTGTTGCCGCGGGAGATACGGGCCCACACCGCACCGAGTATGTGGCCAGAGTCGCCGAATTCGATGCGGACATCGCCGAGGTCAAACGCTTCGTGATACCCCTTTACTTCCCAAAGAGAGAGCGCCTTCTCAATATCCTCCTTTGCATAGAGGACGCCGCAATGATGCTTCAGCTCGTGCTCTTGCATGACGCGAAGCGCATCACTAAACATGAGGGATGCGAGATCGCGCGTTGCCGCGGTGGAGTAAATGGTTCCCTTGAAACCGTCGTGCACGAGCTTCGGTATGCGCCCGATGTGATCCGCGTGAGCATGAGTGACGATGAGAGCGTCGGCCGACAGCACGTCCGGAGCGAAATCCGCAAAATTCTCCTGGCTGCAGGCATGCTCTTGCTGGAGGATACCGCAATCGATCACGATCTTCTTCGTCCCAGTATCGAGCAGGAAATTGGCGCCGGTCACAGTGCCTACTCCCCCGTAAAACGTGATCGCGCTCTTCATAGGTATCGATGAGCGAGCCAATACGCCGCATATCCGCCCGCAAGATCGGCCACAAGATCACTCGCAGTGTCGATGCTTGGCGGCGCAAGGTGCAGCGCCACCTCCCATACCTCCCACGCCGCCCCGACCAGACCGACAAATGCTAGCCCGAGGACAAGCGACAATCTGAAATTCACCCCTGTTGCAGCATAGAGGGCCGCGAGCATCACGCACATGCCACCGATGAAGTGCGACGGCGTGAAGAACCATTCGATCTCATGCCGTCCATATAGCTCGATACCAAGTGCTTGCGCGGCCAAGAGCGCGACGGCGGCAGCGAGAAAGGCGAACAGTATCTTCCGCCGATGCATTGCACGATTTTACCATCTGAAAACGTTAAAACCCCGCATGAAGCGGGGTTTTAAGGCGCGGCAGGTACGGCAAGCCTGGGCAATGAAGCCAGGTGGGTGCCCGCAGTACCTGAGCGCAATGCTCAAGACGATGTGAGGCTCCCTTACTTATACCAAGCAGGTTTAAGTACCAGCCGCTGTAGTGATTATACACCTGAGCGCGTAGCGCGCATGAAGATTACTCAAGGATTCCGTCGAGGTTGACGTCGTAGAGGATCTCTTCGTGGATGATGCGATAGTCGACGAGCTCTCCAGGCTGGAACCAGTGCTTGATCTCCATTTCTGCCTCTTCGACAGAGCCCGATGCGTGGATGAGATTGCGCACCGCTCGATTGTCAGGATCAGACATCTGGTACGAATCGAGCACGAAATCGCCGCGAATAGTGCCAACATCGGACGTGAGGGGCTCCGTGCCGCCGGTTATCTTGCGGACGATCTTCACAGAGTGCGCACCCTGCCAGACCATCGCAATGACGGGACCGCAGCTGAGGTACTTCTTGAGATTGCCGAGGATCTTCGCTGTGATCTCGAGCGGGTCTTCCGAGGGAGGCGTGAGGCCCTTGTCCTTGTAACCCTTGATGGTCTTCTCGCCCGTGACGCGGCGCCAATTCGGGTCGAGTGTGTAGTGGGCCTCGACGTGTGCCGGGTCCGGTACGAGCATTTTCATGCCGACCAGTTTGAGACCGACGCTCTCATAACGCTTGATGATCTCTCCGATAAGTGAGCGCTGGACGCCGTCCGGTTTGATAATGACGAGCGTGCGCTCCTTGCTGGGATGTGCTTTTTCCATGCGCGCGAGTGTAACACAATCTCAGCGCGAACGGAACCCGATCACTGAAAGTACGGCGAGGGCAGGCCCTGCTCCACCGGGCGGGTTCCTTGTCCGAATTTACGGCGGATCTCGGCCTCCACCTCTTCCCTCACTCTGCCGAAGCGCTGGTACGAGAGCTGTTTGAGCTCGTCAATGTGCGTAAAGTCGAACGGTGGCAGATTCTGCGTCTCAATGGTGAACGGCCGCGCCGGGGTGCCGCCCACGAGAAGCGCCGCGACAGCATTCCTATTGGGTAGATTCTCCAGGTCTTGCGCTGTGAACGTCGGCGCGAATTGTTTCTCTAGGAATTCAGCGTCGGTGGTACCGATACGCATGGATATTTTGGTGCCCACGTTACCGATGACCGCATCGCGTATGTTCTCTTCGAGCTGCGCGATGAATTGGTGTGCAATCGTAAGTGAAAGCTTGTATTTTCGGGCTTCCGAAAGGATCGTCGCGATAGACGGCGTCGCGAAATTCTGGAACTCGTCGATGTACATGTAGAAGGTTGGCAGGTCGCTGCGCGTATCGACGCGGGAGAACGCTGCCTGGAGGAATTTGGAGACGAGGATGAGACCAAGCAGTGATGTGTTGCGCTCACCGAGACGGCCCTTGGAGAGATTGGCGAGGAAGATCTTCTTGCCGTCCATGATCTCGCGGAAATTGAATGCCGACTTCTCCTGCGAAACGATCGGACGCATGATGTCGTTGGCCAAGAAAACATCGAATTTACTCGTGATGTACGGCGCGATATCGCCGAGCGATGCATCTCCCTGTGCCTGCTCGGCGATCTTGCGCCAGAACTGCACGATGATCGGGTTCGGGCAGCGCGAGAGCTTCAGGTCACGGAATGCCTTGTCGGCGAAGACGCGCGGTATCTCGACGAAGGTCGAGCCGCTGTCGGGATCTTCGACGACGAGCTGCACCGCGTTGCGGTAGTACTGTTCGAACATCGGACCGAAGGCTTCTGGGACATCGGCGTAGAGCTTGCGGAAGATACCATACACTTCGTCGACAACGAATGTCTTCATCTCGGGCCTTGAGCGGTCGTACTCGAGCATATTGAGTCCCATCGGTCGTGCGGTGTACGCAGGGTCGAAGTAGATGACATCCTGCATTCGCTCCGGCGGTATCGCAGCGAGCACATCTTCGATGTCGTTGCCGTGCGGATCGATGAACGCGACTCCTTCCCCGTTCTTGATGTCCTGAATGATCATGTTCTTGATGAGGCCGGTCTTGCCGGTACCCGTCTGGCCGATCACGTAGCAGTGGCGGAGGCGATCGGCAGGCGCGAAGCGCACTGGCGTCTCGTCGGCACCGTAACGGTTGACGCCTATGGTGATGCCGTCTTGCGCCATTTCCACCGGTGCGGGCGACTGTTTGGCCATGGAGCGTTTGAGCTCGCGTGACGTCGTGACACGCTCTGCCGTGAGGTGAAACATCGCGGTCACCTCTGCGAGCGAGAGCGGCATCGCGATCGATGCATCGAACGTGCGGTACGTGAAATCGCGCAGGAAATTCGATATGCCCCAGCTGCCGACATGTTTGAAATGAAGTGAATTGCCACGTGGATTCTCGTACTGACTGAATGACGCGACGAGGTTGTCGAGCAGTTCTTTTGCCCTGGAGTCAGACGGTGCAGATGCGACGAGCCTGATCGTGGCAGGCACGATTCGTGTCTTAATCTTGCGGCCTATCTCTTCCGTGGCGACCTGATCGGAATTGCGCTTGAATTCCTTTTCCATCTCCTCGCGGTGCTGTTTCGGCATGAATATCTGCTTGGCAGCAGTATGAAATGCCTCACCAAGCGCCGTTTCCGGTACTTTAAGCGCCTCGCGAAGACTCTTTCCCTTTTCGAGTTCGCGGATCACTTTCTTGTAGTGATGGTTGTACCTGTCGCCCTCATTGGAGACCATGATCTGCATCGCCGCACCTTCTCCGTGCTTTGCGATCTTGGCGAAAGCCGCGAGTGCAACGTTCATAGGATCGTGCTCGAACATGTCGGGCGTTTTGAGAGGAAATGCAGCGTGATC
Organism: uncultured bacterium; assembly: GCA_966244515.1. GTDB lineage: Bacteria > Patescibacteriota > Minisyncoccia > Phycocordibacterales > UBA2100 > UBA10103. The sequence continues at coordinate 15,673 of CBIMKN010000002.1, read as the reverse complement.
GGCGAGGGTCGCATAGGCCGCCGCGTGCGCACCATCGTAGTTGAAGATGTTGTAGTCGCCGCGGCACTCGGCGATGCGCGAGTTCGGGAATACCGATGCAATGAGGCGCTCTGCGATAGTCTTTTTGCTGCGCGGCACCGCGAGGTAGAGCGCGGCAGATTCCGTGCCCTCAGCGACCGCGATCTCGAGTGCGAATCCCTCTCCGTGACGCACGATCGATGACAGTCCGGCGTAGAGCTGCTCCGACGAGGAGAGGATCTGTTCGAGCTTTGTCTGCCTCGATTCTTCCTTGGTGCCTTCGCCATGCGCCTGCGGATGCACTTCAAAGAGCACGAGCTCAAGCGCGTGCTTTATTTTCTCGGGGAGCGGGAGACCCTTTTGCGGCAGGCCCTCTGCGATATAGCGCACCAATGAACGGTGCAGGTCGTCTTCCAGATGCGGATTCTTCATTCGAGCGGCTACGGAGAGCGCGTTGCGTATCCCCCGCTGTGCGGCAATCTCAAGTAGGCCATCGAGCTGCTTATCATGCGCCTCCGGCTCAAGATCGAGAAGGCGGCGCACTGTCTCGTGCTCGGGCATGACGACTGTCTCGTGAAGTATCCTCGCGGCAGGCACGTCGGCATATGCCGCAAGTTCGCGCTTTGCGATGCGGTCGCTCTCGAATCGCGAGTTCGGCACCTCAAGGTGCTTCTCTTGCCCTTGATATCGGCAATGGCATCCGAGATTTCCTGCTCGCGCACCCTTTCGCGCAAATAGGCAATCTCCTCTTCGGGAGATTTAAATTTCTCCTGCACGGAGCGGAGTTTTTCCGCGCTACGCGGCTGCATGGAGAAAGTATATCACTCCTCTATATGGACTTCGCACCGATGTCGCGACGCATATGCTTGCCTTGGAATTGTATGAGCTCTGAGGCCGCATATGCTCGATCGAGCGCGAGCTTCAGCGGACTGCCGACGGCGGAAACGCCGAGTACGCGTCCGCCTGAGGTGGTTACCTGTTCGTTTGAGAGGGTCGTACCCGCGTGAAAAACGACGACGTCGCGCATCGCACTCGCCTCTTTGAGACCTGTTATCGGGAATCCCTTCTCATACGCGTCGGGGTAGCCGCCAGATGCGAGGACAATATTTGCCGCATGAAGCGGCTGCCAGTCCAGGCGCACCTCGCCGAGCCGTTTGTCGACGACCGCATTCAGCACTTCCAGCAGGTCGCTCCTGAGGAGGCGCATATAGACCTGCGTCTCCGGATCGCCGAAGCGGGCATTGAATTCGAGCACCTTAGGACCCTTCTCAGTCATGATGATGCCCGGAAAGAGCACACCGCTGAAGAGTTCCCCTTTGAAAGAGATCGCCTCAAGCGCAGGCTTTATGATGCGACGCTCAATATCGTAGAGCATCTCCGGGCTCACCCACGGCACTGGCGCGATCGTGCCCATACCACCCGTATTCTTTCCTTGGTCGCCATCGAGCGCTCTCTTATGATCCTGCGCTGCGGGGAAAAGTTTGAAATCGATGCCGTCGCAAAGTGCGTGGATAGATATCTCCTGCCCTTCCAAGTACTCTTCGACCACCACTTCATTTCCGGCTTCACCGAGCGTCTTTTTGACCATCATGTCATCGAGAGCGGCGATGGCCTCCTCGAGCGTCTTGCACACGGCAACTCCTTTGCCGAGTGCGAGCCCACTCGCCTTGATCACAATGGGCGCGCCTTTGATTCGCACGTAATTGGCAGCGGATTCGAAGGTAGTGAATGTCTGGTACTCCGCGGTCGGAATGTGCGCCTCTTTCATCAGGTCCTTGGCAAAGGCCTTCGATGATTCGATCTGCGCGGCAATCTTCCCCGGGCCGAAGATGCGAAGCCCGTAGCGCTTGAACTCATCGACAATGCCGAGAGCAAGTGGATCATCGGGACCCACGATGGTGAGTCCGATCGCATTCTTCTGGGCGAATTCGATAAGACCCGGGATATCCGTGGCATTGATCGGCACATTCTCGCCGAGCCCCTGCGTGCCGGCATTGCCGGGGGCTATGTAGAGTTTCCCCAGATTCGGCGACTGCTTGAGTTTCCACGCGAGCGCATGCTCTCGCCCTCCTCCGCCGATCAGGAGTACGTCCATGGATTATTCCTTGGTGAGTATCACGGGTCCGTCTTTTGTGACGATGACAGTGTGCTCGGCGTGCGCGCTGCGCGAACCATCTTTCGTGCGATAACCATGACCGTCTTTGTCGACAAAAAGATCGCCGCTGCCGAGCGTGAACATAGGCTCGATCGCGATCACGAGCCCTTCGACGAGTTTCTCTCCGCTCTTGGGAGCACCAAAATTCGGCACATGCGGCTCTTCATGCACCTTCTTGCCGACTCCGTGGCCGGAGAGATTCTTAGGGTAGCCGAATCCATGCTTCTTCGCATAGCGCTCCACGGCATACCCGATGTCTCCCGTCGTGTTGCCGAGCCTTGCCTGATCAATGCCGAGCTGCAGAGCCTCGAATACACCGCGCACGAGCTTCTTATCATCCTCGCTCTCAGGTTTACCCGCGATCACGGTGACTGCGTGATCGGTGAAGAGACCTCTGTGCTGTATACCAAAATCGAGACACACGACATCTCCCTCTTCTATCGTGACGCCATTTTGTCCTGCAGGAGAATGCACGATAGTGTCATTCACCGAGAGGCAGAGGCCCGACGGGAACGGCGGCTTGCCGTACATATGAAATGCCATCGTATCGCCATCTTTCTCCACCATCTCCCGCGCCTTCTGTTCGAGCTCCGCGCTCGTAATGCCCGGCTTCACCATTTCAGAGAGCAGCTGCACATGGCGTGCAAGCCTGCGGCCGCCTTCGCGCAGTATTTCGATCTCCTCTTCCGTCCTCGCTATCATTAAGCAAATCCTAGCACCGAAAGGATGTTTTTGTGAATCGTATCGATATCGGGCTCGCCGTCCACCTTGTGTAGGACCCAGCCGCACTCTTCGAGCGTCTTCATGGCGGGCACGACGTGTTCCTGGTACCAGGCGAAGCGGCTCGCGATGATCTCGTCCTTTGCATCATCGAAGCGGCCGCGTGCGATAAGGCGCTGCTTTGCACTCTCTGGCGTGAGCTCGAGAGAGAGGATGTGCAGATTGCTTCGGCCAAACAGGCGCATCATATCGTCTGCGGCGCGAGACTGGTCGGGGCGTCGGCACGTACCATCGAGGATCACGTGCTGCGTGCCGTCAAAATTCTCATTGAGCATGCCCGTGAGCATGTAGATCGGCATGAACGACGGCACGAGGCCGCCGGTCGATACGATCTCGCCCGTCTTTTTGGCGAGCGCGGTACCGCTCTGCATAAAAGATCGCAGGAGATTGCCCATTTCGGGACGGACGACGCCATGCGCTGCATCGTGTTCTTTCAAATATTTCTCCAAAAGCTCGGCCTGCGTGCCCTTACCGGAGCCAGAGATGCCGAAAAATGCGACAGTGATCGGTTCCACCCCGTTAGAAATCGGACGCGGACTATCAGAATTGGTCATCATATCGTAATTGGTATCTGTTTTAGTAATGTTTTGCAATCGAATCTGCGCGTGTCCGCTATTTCTAACGGGGTTCCATAGATTTAGGCGAGAGTATACCCTTCCCGCTTCATTATGCCTATAACCTCATCAACCGAATCTGCGAGCCTACCGTCGGCATTGACTACGCGATAGTCGTACTGCGGCGCGTGGACGCGCAGTTCGTTCTCCGTGATCTTCATGCGCGTCTCGAATTCCCTGTCGTTCCACTCCGGGTTTCGAGCGCGCAGACGGCCACGGAATTGTTCGATGGATTCGGGAAGGATGAAAATAGTCGTCGCGTGATACTTCTGCTTGAGGAAACGCGCGCCCTCGATATCTACCTGCGCATAGACAATCTCTCCCTTTGCGATGTGCTTATCGAGCTCAGGCGTATAGATGCCGTAGTAGGTGTTGAGACTTGGCACGAAGCGATGTTCGGGAATGTGCCCCGCAGCCATTTCCGCATCGAAGCGCTCCTGCGTGAAGAAGTGGTAATCGACGCCGTCGCGCTCGCCGGGGCGCATCATACGCGTCGTCGCGGTCACGAGGCGCGTGCCGCGCGGATATCGCTCGAGGATCTTGCTGATGATGGCATTCTTGCCGCTTCCCGAAGGGCCGGCGAGGACGAGGACCTGTTTGGACATTGGGAGAAATGTACCATCTCTCGGTGCATGAAAAAAGGCCTTCACGGCCTTTTTTCATGATTCGCGCAATGCGCGCACTTAGTATTCCCTGATGGACGTCTGCGCGTCGACCTTCTTCACAAGATCAAGCACGACAGAGACGACGATGAGGAGCGCAGTGCCGCCGACGGTGATCGCCGTGATGCCAGTGATCCCGCGAAGGACGAGCGGCAAGACCGCGAGTGCGCCGAGGAAGAGTGCGCCGACGAGCGTGATGCGCGTGATGATGTTACCGAGATACTCAGAGGTCATCTGGCCAGGGCGCACGCCCGGGATGAACGCACCGCTCTTCTGGAGGTTCTTCGCGATCTGGTTCGGTTCGAAGGTGATGGCCGTGTAGAAGTAGGTGAAGATCACGACGAGCAGGAAGTAGAGCGATCCGTAGACCCACTGATTGGCGAGGCCGTTGACCACAGCAGTCGCACCCGAAGAGAGCCATGAGATCGGCGATTGCGCGAGGAACGTCGCGATCATCTGCGGGAAGAGCAAGAACGAGAGTGCGAAGATGATCGGCATGACTCCCGCCTGGTTCACGCGCAGCGGCAGGTACGTGGAGATGCCGCCGAGCACCTTGTTGCCGCGGACGCGGCGCGCGTAGGTGACCGGGATCGGACGCTCGGATTCAGTGATGAAGACGACGCCCGCCATGATCACGATCGCTGCGGCGATGAAACCGATGTACGTCGGGAGCTGCGAGATATCGAAGCTGAAGAGCGCCTGGGCGAGCTGCGATGGGATCGATGCGACGATACCCGCGAAGATGATGAGCGAGACGCCGTTGCCCACGCCGAACTCCGTGATGAGCTCGCCGATCCACATGAGGAGGAGCGAGCCTGCGGCGATGACCATGAGGTTGGTGAGGAGCTCGAGAGGGCTCAGCGCCGGGACGATGCCGTTCTGCTGGAGGAGCAGAAGGAATCCGAAGCCCTGGATGAATGCGAGCGGCACCGTGAGGTAGCGGCTGTACATCGCGAAACGCTGACGTCCCGCATCGCCTTCCTCCTGATACATCTCTTTGAGCTTCGGCACGAGCACCGTGAGGAGCTGCATGACGATGGACGCGGTGATGTACGGACCGACGCCGAGCATGACGATCGAAAGATTGGAGAAGCCGCCGCCGGAGAAGAGGTTGAAGAGTCCGATGAACTGGTTGTTGGTGACGAGCGCCTCGAGCGCGGTGATGCTGACGCCCGGTATCGGGATAGCGGCGAGCAAACGGAAGACGACGAGCGCGCCAAGCACGAAAAGAATGCGCTTGCGCAGCGTCTCGTCTTCAAACACGAGCCTTATTTTCCTGACGAAAGTCTCGAACATAGATTTATGCTATCGAACCACCTGCCTTCTCTATCGCTGCACGAGCAGAGGAGGTCGCGCCGATGCCCTTGAGAGCGAATTTCTTCTTGGTGTCGCCGCCGACGATCTTCGCGCGGTCCTTGCGGCCGATGAGGCCCTGCTCGATGAGCTGTGCGCGGGTGATCTCTCCCCCGTCGAAGGCCTTGTCGAGCTTCGTGAGCGAGACAGCGACGATAGCAGGCTTCATCGAATTGACGGTGCGTGCGCGGTTCTTACCGTAGCCGCGGCGCTTCGGAAGCTTCTTGATGATGTCGCGGATCGCCGGGCGGATCTTGTGGCCCGCGCGCGCGGTCTGGCCCTTGCCGCCGCGTCCCGACTGCTTGCCGCGGGTCGAGGACTGGCCTCGGCCGACGCGTCGGTACGGCTTCTTGCCTACTCGCTTGAGTACATTGAGTGTCGCCATATTATTTCATCTTTACCTCTACGGTGCGGAGCGCTTCGATAGCTGCACGGGCGTTGTTGATCGGGTTCTTGCTGCGGGAGAGGAGCTTCGCCGTGACGTCGGAGACGCCAGCGAGCTCGAGCACGGTACGGACGGAAGAACCTGCGACGAGGCCGCGGCCTGCCGACGGACGGATCTCCACCACCGAGGCGCAGTACTTGGCCTCGACGTTGTGCGGGATCGAGCGGTTCTTGGTGAGGTTGAGCTGGATCATGTGGCGCTTCGCTGCGCGGGTCGCCTTTTCGATGGCGAGCGCAGTGTCAGCAGCCTTGCCGACACCGATGCCGACGCGGCCCTTCTTGTCGCCGAGGACGAGCGCTACAGAGAAATTGAAGCGGCGGCCACCTGCCATGACGCGAGCTACGCGGCGGATGCCGATCATCTTGGAGTCGAACTCGGAGCGGCGCTCATCGCGTGCCCCTCGAGGACCACGGCCGCCACGAGGACCACCGCGTCGGTCGCGGGAATCGCCGCGACCGCGAGGCGCGCGCGTATCCGCTGCCGGTGCAGCATTCTCCATCGCCGGAGCCTGCGTCGTCTTTGTGTCCTCTGCCATAACCTGTTCGTTAGTGTCTGCCATATGAGTGATTAAAATTCGAGTCCTGCTGCGCGCGCTGCATCAGCAAAGGCCTTCACCGTACCGATGTACTGGAAGCCTCCGCGATCGAAGACGACCGCCTTCACGCCCTTCTCTGCGGCCTTTTTCGCGAGTGACGCCGCTGCCTGCTCTGCCCTCTCGCGTGGGGTCTTGCCCTTCTCCTGCGCTGAGGAGACCGATGCGATCGTAATGCCCTTGCTATCGTCGATGATCTGCGCGGTCACGCGCGTATTGGACCTGAAGATCGCGAGGCGAGGACGAGTCTCAGTGCCTGTGACCTTCGCGCGGACGCGCTTGTGGCGGATCTGGCGAGCGAGTTGTTTGTTGGTAGTAGTCATATGATTTATGCGGTGGCCGCCTTCTTACCCTGCTTCATGCGGACGACCTCGCCTTCGTAGCGGATGCCCTTGCCCTTGTACGGCTCCGGCTTCTTTACCGCGCGTACCGTAGCAGCGAATTCACCGAGGATCTCTTTGTCGGCGCCAGTGATCGTGATGACGTTCTTGTCGATCGCGACCGTGAGGCTTTCTGGGATATCCACGAAGACCGGGTGCGAAAAACCAACCGCGAGTTTGATCTGCTTGCCAGCGAGCTCAGCGCGGTAGCCGATACCCTGCACTTCGAGCTTCTTTACGAACGGCGTGTTCACGCCGGCGATCATGTTGCGGAGGTGCGCCGAGTACGTGCCCCAAAGAGCACGAGCGAGGCGGCTGTTGTTCTTCGGCGAGACCTTAGCCATAGCGCCGTCGATCGAGATCTCGATCGCAGGGTGGATGGCGCGAGCGAGCGTGCCGCCCTTGCCTTTTACCGTGAGATCCATGCCCGACACCTTCACTTCGGTGCCAGCTGGGATCTGTATTTCTCTTTTACCAATTCGTGACATATAGATATTTACCAAATTTCGAAGAGTGCTTCGCCGCCGACCTTTTCCTTGCGAGCTTCTTTGTCGGTCTTGATGCCCTTCGGAGTCGAGAGGATGAGGGCGCCGTGGCCGTATTTGACCGGCGTGATCTCGAGGACGCTCCTGTAGAGGCGGCGGCCAGGCTTCGAGATGCGCTTCACGCCTTTGATGACAGGCGCACCAGCAGAGGTGTACTTGATGACGACATCGAGGGTCTTCTTGACCTTCTTGCCCTTCTTCTCGACTGCGGTCACGTAGCCAGCCTCCTTGAGCTTCTCCGCGATCGCGAGCTTGAGATTCGAGAACGGCACCGAAACAGACGCGTGCTTCACCGCACCAGCGTTCTTGAGACGATTTATGAGATCACCGACAGGGTCATTTACCATAGATTTACCAAGACGACTTCTTAACACCCGGAATATTGCCCTCAAGAGCCTCCTCGCGGAAGCAGATGCGGCAGAGGTTGAAATCGCGCATAAAGCCGCGCGGACGGCCGCACTTGAAGCAGCGACGTACGACCCTCGACTTGAACTTCGGGGGGCGGTTCGCCTTTACGATCATTGATTTCTTAGCCATGTAGTTGTTTAGCCCTGTGTAAGGGTGCCTAAGAGGAGTTGCTAGGAGGCTTGCACCCTGCCTTTCGGCCAAGGTTACGGCACTTCCCTGCGTGACCTGGATTCTTCCGATATTCCTGGGAAATCCGAGGAATCAGGCAAAAAATCAGGCCCCCTGCGAGGCCTGCACAATATAGACTTAATGACCTGGGAAGTCAAACGAGACCCTGAGTTCCTCGTTCCGACATCACAATAAATCCACCTCCTCCAACTTCTCCTCCAGGATCACATTCATCTCGTCGAAGTGGGTATGGCCGCGGAATTTCTTGCCCGCGAGGAAAACAGGTAGCCAGCGCTTGTCGCTCGGCCACATAGCCTCGAAGGGTATCTCGTCTTCTGGGTACCATGCGGGCGCCATCTCATCGGTCTCGACCGGCACGCCACTGAATTTCGTGCTGCGGAATATGTGCACCTCCAGGCATTCGCCCGGCTTGTGCTGGAAGGTAAATTCCATCACCCCCATCTTCTCGAGGTCAGCCACGTCGATATCCGCCTCTTCTTTCACCTCGCGGCGCGCCGCATCTTCGAGCGATTCCCCTTCCTCAAGCTTTCCCCCGAATCCATTCCACCACCCTGCACCGAATCCTTTCTTCTTCATGCCGAGCAGCACGCGCGGCGGCTGGTGGACGATGCAGAGAGTGAGGATTTTCTTGGTCATGCGCTTTGTTTGACAGCCAAACGCAAGAAGCGTACACATGCCATCAGTACCGACAGTCTACCAAGGGGGAATGCCATGACCACTGGGGCCGCCAAGCGTCCCACTTTCCTGCAAGAGCTGATGGATCGCGCTGCTGCGCTCTCGCCCGCTCAATATCGCGCTCCGGATCGCAATCGCGGACCGGATGAAACTGCCGTCGGCGAGGCGCACGACTATCACAAGCGTCTCTACACGCTCGCGGCGGATCTCACCGAGACCATGAAGCCACTGCGCGCGGAGTACGAGGCCTGCGTGGGCGAGATGCGCTCGCTGGCGACGAGCAACATGTTCTGGAAGCTCATCGACATGCTGCTCTACGATGTGGAGACCGCACGTACGAAGGCGAATCGGGTGAAGGAGCTCGAAGTCTTGCTCTCGGACTACTCGCGCGAGCAGGACATCATCATGTCGATCTTCTGGCACGAGGTCTACCGCGACTTCCCTGCGCTGACCGATGGCATGTACGCCTGGGTCAACTGCGACTGGCAGATCACCTGGACGAAAACATCGCCGGTCCCTGACTTAGCGCGTATAGCGCAGGGCAGCGGCATGATCGAGATCCGCGTCGGTTGATCCAGCACCTTCAAGAAAGACATCGGGCGCCTCGCGGCGCCCGATCTTTTTTAATATTTCTGTACGTACGCGGAGAACGTGCGTCGTTTGCCCGCTTTCCCCTTTTTCAGTATGTGGCGGTGCGATTTGTTGAATTTGTGCAGCTCCCATTCGCGGCCGGAGAAGAATTCGTGCACCGCATCTTCCGTCCAAGCGTACTCATAGACGCCGAGCTCGGGGTGGATGTATGCGCCCTCTTCATCGGCTGGGCTCTCGCGCAGGAGACGGCGCGTGTGGATGTCCTCGTCGACAAGAAATGATTTGAAGAAGAGCCATCCTCCCGGTCGCAAGACGCGCTGGATCTCCTCGCGAAGCGCCTCGCGCTCTGCCTTCTTGAGGAAGTGCGACGTCATCATGTCGAGCACGAATGTCTGCGACTCATCGGCCACGGGAAGCGGCTCTGCGATCGAGCGCACTTCGTATTGGAGCGGGAGCTCCCCGCTCTCGCGCACCGCGTGCTCTATGGCGGTGTCTGATATGTCGAATCCAGTACCGCGCATGCCGTATGCCTCGCTGAGGAAAATGAGGTTGCGCCCGTTGCCGCAGCCGAGGTCGAGCACCGTCGCTGCAGGATTGAGGTACTGGTGTTTGTAGTGCCTCTCCTGCCAGCGGCAGAATTTCTCTAGGTCTTCGGATTGCGTGGTAGAGAGCGCGAGGTGTTCGCTCGTCTTGTATTCCCTATTCCAGAATTCTCTGTGACTACCCATATCTATATTGCAATTCTACATCGCCTGGCCTCGCAAGACGTCCCAGATGCGAGACGCAGAGGCTCCGCAACGAAGCAGATGGGGCGTATTGGGGGCTAGGCGCGGAACGGTATGCCCACGTGCCTGAGGAAAGCCTCAGCCTCTTTCTTGTTCTTGGCGGTCGTCGTGATGTTGATGCCGACACCGAAGACATCCTTTGCATCTTCATCGGAAGTTTCCGGGAAGACCGTGTGCTCCTTGAAGCCGATCGAGATGTTACCCATCTCGTCGATCGAGGTGGCGCGGATGCCGCGGAAGTCCTTCACGCGCGGGAAGACGACATGGATGAGCTTGTCGAGGAAGGAATTCATGCGCTCGCCGCGAAGCGTGACCTGGTAGCCCGAGAGGTCGCCGACGCGGGTCTTGAAATTGGCGATCGACTTCTTCGTCGCGCGCTCTGCCGGAGCCTGACCCGTGATGCGCGCGAGGCGATCCACGATGACCTCAAACTTCTTCTTATCCTTGATGGAGCCGACGCCTGAGGAGACGACGATCTTTACGATCTTCGGTGCCTGCATGACGGAGGTGTAGCCGAACTCGCCCTTCATGGCGTTGAACACCTCATTCTTCTTTGTAGTGGTTGCGTTCATATGCGTATTACTTGATGCTCTCTCCGCTCTTCACTGCGACGCGCTCGCGCTTGCCGTCCTTGGTGCGAGAGATCTTGATGCGGGTCGGCTTGCCGGACTTCGGGTCTGCGAGCATGACATTGGATGCGTTGATCGGCATCGGGATCTCCACCTTCTGACCCTTGCGGGCATTGGCAGTGCGGCGGCGATGCTTCGTCGAGAGGTTGACCCCGTCGATGAGGACGGAATTGTCCTTCGGGAAGACGCGAGCGATCGTGCCTTTTTCGCCCTTGGACTTGCCGGCGATGACTATTACTTTGTCTCCTTTCTTGAGTTTCATAGAGATATTTATACGACTTCCGGCGCGAGCGAGCCGATCTTCTGATAGCCGCGTTCTACGACTTCGCGCGGGATCGGACCGAACACGCGGTTCGCCTTCGGCTCCTTCTTGTCCTTCTCGACGAGCACGACCGCGTTCTCATCGAAGCGGATGTAGCTGCCGTCCTTGCGGCGGAACGCCTTGGTCTGGCGCACGACGACCGCGCGGTACACATCCTTCTTCTTCACGGCCTTACGAGGCTGCGCTGTCTGGATCGAGAGGACGACCTCGTCGCCGATCTCTGCGTAGCGCTTCTTCGAACCGCCGAGGATCTTGAACACGCGTCCGATCTGGCCGCCCGAGTTGTCCGCTATTTTGACTATGCTTCTATCCTGCAACATATAGATTCATTTATTTGACGATGATGAAGCGCTTGCGCTTGGACATCGGCTTCACTTCCCTGATCGTGACCTTCGTGCCGACCTCGGTGGTATTGCCCGGATCGTGCGCGAGGAACTTCTTGGAGAGCTTCATGTACTTCTTGTACTTCGGGTGCTTCACGTAGCGGTCCACCGACACCGTAGCAGTGTCCTTCATCGCCGACTTCACGACGACGCCTACGAATGTCTTTCCTGTTGTGTTTGTCTTTTCCATATCAGTGAATCGCTACTTTACGCGTTTTTCTTCTCAGCCGCAATCTCACGAGCGCGGACCTCGGTCAGCATGCGCGCGATGTCCTTGCGGAGCTCGCGAGCCTCGCGCACGTTGCGCGACCTCGATCCCGCAGCGCTGAAGCGCTGTGAGCGAAGCGTCTCGCGCTTGTCCGCGACGTTCTTGAGAAGTTCTGTTGTTTCCATGTTCTTGAGGTCTGCCATACAAATTTATCGAGCGACTACGCGGACTTTCACCGGAAGCTTCGTGCCAGCCTTTCGGAGCGCTTCGCGAGCGACAGCTTCGGTAGCACCATCGATCTCAAAGAGGATGCGGCCTGGACGGACGTCCATCACGTATCCCGCGAGATCACCCTTACCAGAACCCATGCGCACTTCCGACGGCTTGCGAGTGAACGGCCTGTCCGGGAAGACGCGGATCCAGATCTTGGCGCTCTTTCCGCCCGCGCGAGAGAGCGCGCGGCGCGCTGCCTCGATCTGATTCGACGTGATGCGAGCCTGCGTCATGGCCTTGAGGCCGAAGCTGCCGAAAGCAACCGTGATGCCGCGGGTCTCAGGCTTTACGCGGCGATCACCCTGACGGCGGCCGGTCTGCCATTTACGATACTTTGTCTTCTTAGGTGCCAACATACTCTTCTATTTATGCGCGGTCGGACTTATCGAATACCTCGCCGCGGTAGATCCACACTTTGATGCCGATGACGCCATACGGAAGGTATGCCTGCTCGCGAGCAAAGTCGATGTCTGCGCGAAGCGTCTGGAGCGGTACACGTCCCCTCTTGATCTCCTCCTGACGCGACATTTCTGCTCCGCCGAGGCGGCCGGACACAGCGATACGCACGCCCTGTACGTCGCGGTTGGCCATGACCTTCTCCACGGTCTGCTTCAAGACGCGACGGAAGGTCTGGCGCTTTTCGAGACCTTCAGCGACCATGTATGCGACGACGGGCGCCTGGCTCTCAGGAGAGCGGACCTCTTCGATATCGAGGCGCACCTGCATCTTCGGAGCACCCTTCACGGAGCGGATGATCTTTTCGATCTCCTTGGTGATCTTCTGGCTGCCCTCGCCGCCGCGACCGATGACGAGGCCCGGGCGCGAAGTCTTGAGGAGGATGCGGATAGTGTTCTGGCTGCGCTCGATCTCGGTCGAGGTGATGAACATGCCGCGGAGCCTCTTCTTGAGGAAGCGGCGCACCACTGCGTCGATCATGACGTTCATGCGGTACTCTGCCGGCGTCTTCGCGAACCAGCGACTCTTCCAGTCGCGGATGATGCCGAGGCGATGTGCGTATGGATGTACAGTGTGTGTCATATCAAATTATTCGCTTTTCGATTCAGTCTTTGCTTCTTCGGTCTTAACGGTCTTCTTTGCGGCCTTCTTGGCAGCTTTCTTCACTGCCTTCTTCGCGGCCTTCTTGGCCGCCTTCGGAGCGCCTTCGAGCGTGCCGAGTTCGAGCGCGATGATGCTCATCGTCTTCTGATAGCGAGCAGCGCGTCCGCGAGCCTTCGGCATGAAGCGGTTGAGCACAGCACCCTTGTTGACGGTGATGGTCTTTACGAAAAGATCCTCCGGCGAAGCGCCCTTCTGCGCCGCATTGGCGACAGCGCTCCTAAGGAGCTTGAGGATCGCATCGGAAGATTTCTGCGGCGCGTATGAGAGCGCCGAGTGAGCGGCGATCACAGACTTCCCACGAATGAGGTTCGCCACGAGGCGGACCTTCTGGGGAGACTGATGGAAATTCGTGAGAAGTGCCTTCATAGATTATTTCTTCGCGGCCGTAGTCGCGGCCTTGGCTGCCTGCGCAGCTGCTATTTCCTGCTGCTGCTTAGCCTGCTCGATCTCCTTTTGCATCTTGCCTCCGTGTCGGACGAATTTGGTCGTCGGAGCGAATTCGCCGAGGCGGTGTCCCACCATGTCTTCGGTGACGAGCACCTCCTCGAAATTCTTGCCGGTATGCACCGCAAAGGTATAGCCCACGAACTCAGGGGCGATCTGCGAGCGGCGTGCCCACGTCTTGATAGCGCCAGCCCCCGACTTGCGGGTCTGGACCTTCTTCATCAACTTCTCGTCGACGTACGGACCTTTCTTAAGACTTCGTGCCATAGTGTTGTTTCAATTGAAAACCCGCGGCTCGCGGGAGTGCGCACAATGTATACGAGTGCGTCCTTTCTGTCAATTTTTTGCAAGAAACTCCAACCCTATTTGACACGACCCTATGGTGTGATATAATATAAATAGTAGAAACCGCGTAGCAACAGCATGAGGAATGCCATGAACGCGACTGCCCCGATTTCGCTCGACGACCGCAAGAAGCAGGATACCCTCGCCCGTCTGACGTCGGAACTTGCCCAGGCCCAGTCGACCGGCCAGCGCTTCGCGAAGCTCACGCACCGCTACCGCGATGGCGACCCGAACATCTTCTTCGAGTGCGCCGTCGAGGCGGCGAACGCGATGAATCCGCCGCCGCACGCCATTGCGCCGTACTACGGCGAAGGGAGCGGCCGCGATTCCCACTCGACGGCCATCGCCTGCGGCGTGATCATTTCGTTCTAATCGCTGCGTCAGCGCAGCGAGAAACCCCGGGCTTCGGTCCGGGGTTTTTCTTTACTCTCCCCTTCTGCAATGGCATCGTAGTCGCAGACAGCCCAGGAGTTGCACCATGTTGAATGTCCCGATCCTGCTCGCCGATGAAGACCCTGTCTTTCTCCGCGGCAACAAAGCCTTCGCGCTCGTCCATGAGAATTCCGCGTGGCATGCACATGAGATCTCAATCGACGGTGCCCGCTTTGTGCGCTCGCCGACGCCCTCCGGTCTTTCGGAAGCGACGGTGCGCGGCGTCATCTGCCAGAGCGAGCACTTCCGCGCGTCACAGCTCGATCAGCACTGGCCTCTCGCGCGTCAGCGCAAGCTTTGCGCAGACATCGAAGCCGCGTCCGCCGGCGCGGACGCGGCTTCTCGAAGAGCCGTGAAAACACTGAAAGGCCTGCATTCGTAGCGATACGCTGGCCGCCGCAACGAAAAAGCCCCCGAGCAATCGGGGGCTTTTATTGTGCTTGGATTATTTGCGCTTGCCGACTTTGCGTCTCGTGACGATGAAGACATTGCTGTACTTCTTCGGACGGCGCGTCTTCTGGCCCTTACCTGCCGGCTTGCCCCACATGGTGCGCTGCCTGCGGTGACCGCGGCCCTGCCTTCCTTCACCGCCGCCGTGCGGGTGATCGACTGGGTTCATCGCAGTACCGCGGACCGTCGGGCGGATGCCCTTCCAGCGCGTGCGGCCTGCCTTGCCCCAATTCTCAAGGCGGTGTTCTTCATTGGACACTTCGCCGACGGATGCCCAGGCGGTCGAGATGACGCGGCGGACTTCTGTCGACGGCATCTTGAGGTGCGTGTACCCAGCGTCCTGCGCGATCACTTCTGCGTAGTTGCCTGCAGAGCGAGCGATGCGTCCGCCTGCACCCGGCTTGATCTCGATGTTGTATACGAAAGTACCTACCGGCATCGATCCGAGCGGGAGGCGGTTGCCCGTCTTGATCGGAGCGGTCTCCGATACGAGGAACGTATCGCCGACCTTCACCTGCTGCGGAAGCACCACGTAGCGCTTCGCGCCGTCGGCGTACACCGCGAGACCGATGAAGGCGGAGCGGAACGGATCGTACTCGATAGAAGCGATCTTCGCCGGGATATTCTTCTTGTCGAAAATGAAGTCCACGTCGCGGAATCGCTTCTTGTGACCGCCGCCCTGATGGCGGGTCGTGATGCGGCCGAAGCTGTTGCGTCCGCCCATGCGCTTCTTGCCCTTGAGGAGCGGCTTGAGATCCTCGATGGCGTTCTCGGCGGCTGCCTGCTGAGTCGAGAGGTTGAACGATTGACCGGTGCCCGGGAGCTTTGCCACTGGCGCGTCCTTTGCCGTCAGGAATACGCTTGGTGTATCCGCAT
>CBIMKN010000001.1:0-27675 GCA_966244515.1 uncultured bacterium | reverse complement strand
TCCGCGGAATTGGGTACAGGCTTACTGAATAGGTATCGCTACGACCCCTTTCACCGCACCGAGGTGCATGTGGTGCTCCTCCATGCAGCGTTCGCTGTAGTGATCCTAGGTCTCGTCGGCGCCTCATTCAGCCTGCTCTACCACGACATCTCTACCGCGGTGATTCAGGGTATTCGCGAAGCCGTCGAGGGTGTGCCGCCGAGCACGCTCGGCGCGTCGATTGTGGAGCAACTCGACCAGATCAAGAATCAAAATCTGCTCACCATCATATCCGTCATCATCCTCACGACGGTTCTCTTCGGCTACATCATCGCGCGCATTACGCTCGCACCTGCGCGCAACGCGCTTGAATCGCAGAAACAGTTCATCGGCAACATCGCGCACGAGCTTCGCACTCCCCTCTCGGTCATCAAGACCAATACGGAGGTCGCCCTTCTCGATGACCATGTAAAAGGCGACCTCAAAGAAACACTGCTCTCCAACGTCGAGGAACTCGATCGTATATCCGAGATCATCAACAACCTCCTGTCGCTCTCTGCGCTCGTGCGGCCGGAGCGCATAGAATTCGCAGCGGTCGACCTCTCGGCGATAACGACAGACGTTATCCAGAAATTCTCTGCGCTCGCAAAACGCGGCGAGCATCAAGTAACGCTGCGCAAAAGCCCTGACACGCAAGTGTGGGGCAATTCCACTGCTTTGCAGCAAATAGTCGGCAACCTCATCAAGAATGCGCTCTCGTATACACCTCGCGGCGGTCATATCCGCGTGACTGTCGAGCCCGCTCCGGGCGGCCATGTGGAACTCATAGTGCAAGACTCAGGCGTCGGCATCTCAAGAAAGGATCTGTTCAGGATCTTTGAGCCGTTCTATCGCGGCGATCCGTCGCGCACGAAGACATCTGGAGGTACAGGGCTCGGTCTCGCGATCGTCTCTGAGCTCATCAAGATGCATCAGGGAAAGATCACGATCCGCAGCGCGGTCGGACGCGGAACGACAGTATCGGTTACATTCCCTGGCGTGCGAGGCCAAACCCAGGTAGGCAACGAAACGGATCTGCGCGACGGACTCAACGAGATCGCGGTAGACTTCTCTCGCAAATCATCGTGATAGGATTGCCTCATGAAAACCGCACTGCTCGCTTCATATGGCAAAGATGCACCCCTGCTCCGACTCGCTCAGCTACTCACTCAGTACGGCTGGTCTCTTACGGGCTCAGCTGGCACAGCGAAGTTTCTCAGCGAGAACGGCATTGCATGTCGCGACGTCGGAGACATAGTCGGACCCCCGATCCTGGGGCACCGAGTGGTGACGCTTGCGCGCAAAGTGTACGCTTCACTCCTTGCGGTCACGAAAGAGGATTTTGACGAGCTCGATAGAATTGGCGTGCAACCTGTCGGCCTCGTATTCGTAACTCTCTATCCGCTTGAGGAGACGATCGCCAATCCCCTCTCAACGAGCCATGATGTACTCGAGAAGACTGACATTGGCGGTCCCACGCTCCTGAGGGCCGCCGCAAAAGGCCGCCGAATCACGCTCTCAAGCGTCGCGCAGATTGACGCGCTCGAAGCATGGCTGACTGCCGGTTCACCCGAAGCAGACCGCGAGAAGTTGGTCACGAAGCTTGCGGCGGCGGCAGAACGCCGAGTCGCAGAGTACGTAAGCGCCTCCGCCTCATACTGGGAAAAGCGGGCAGCCGAGTAATCCACAACGCCGTTTTGGAAAGCCTGTTTACACTGCGGCTCTATCAATTCACCTACGTATATGTCCGACCTCTATACATCGACCATACCAGCCATGAGAAAGCGCATCATCGCACTTGATAAGATTCTCGATAAAGCAGCGGCACTCGCCGAATCGAAGCGCACCGAGCGCCACAATTATGAGAGCGCCCTGCTGAATATGCGTCTCACATTTGACCAGTTCCCGCTCGTGATGCAGGTACAGCGAGTATCTGACAACGCGAAAGGCGGTGCCGCCAGGCTCGCGGGCATCGAGGCTCCATCGTTTGAAGACAACGAGAAAACGTTCGCTGAATTAAAGGAGCGGCTCGCAAAGACAGTGACGTTCCTCGACTCGATTCGCCCTGAAGACGTCGCGGGTCAGGAGGAGCGCAAGGTCACGCTCCACTATTACCCGGGCAAGTACCTGACGGCCGGCGATTATGCGCGCGAGTACCTTATGCCGAACTTCTACTTCCACGTAGTCACGGCATATGCCATCCTTCGTAATAACGGCCTCGCCATCGGCAAATCCGACTACATCGACGGCCTCACACTGCATGACATCGAAGCCTAAACATTTCTTCTTCGACCTCGACAACACGCTGACGCCAAGCAAGGCGCTCATCTTGCCCGAGCACGCGCCGATACTGAAGAGCCTCTGCGAAACAGCCGATGTGATCGTTGTCTCGGGCCATGGCGAGAAGGACATCCGCGAACATCTGACGCCCGCCGTCGCAGGCATGTACCACATCCTGGGACAGAATGGCAATTTCGCCGAAACCAAGGAAGGGCGTGTACTGTGGAAGCGCTCGCTCTCGCAAGATCAGAAGGACGCCATTCTCCGATTCACAGACAAAGTGCGCGCCCACTTGAACTATCAAGTCCGCGATGAGAACGACATTATCGACGATCGCGATTCGCAAATCGCGTATTCGCTCATAGGCCACCACGAGGAACCGGCGAGAAAGAACGCGTTCGATCCCGACCACAGGATCCGCCTCGGGATTCTTGAAGACTTTGCCGACGATGTAGACGAGCTCAAGCGAGCCAATGTCGAAGTTCGCAGCGGCGGCACGACAGTGCTCGATTTTTTCGAATACGGCAAGAACAAAGGCTTCAACGTCGCGGCATTTATCGACGCGCTCGGCTGGAATAAAGACGAGTGCCTGTACATGGGCGACGCCCTCTTCCCCGGCGGCAATGACGAAACGGTCGTGGGCGTCATACCGACGAGGTCGGTCACCGGTCCCGATGATACTTTTTCCTTCATTAAAGAAATGCTATCGTAGCACCCTATGCCACACGCCCTCACAATCAAGAACGTCACCAAGACGTACAGCAACGGAACGCAGGCGCTCAAAGGCGTCTCGCTCGAGATCCCCGAAGGCGACTTTTTTGCCCTCCTCGGCCCCAACGGAGCCGGTAAAACGACGATCATCGGCATTGCGACTGGCCTCGTCAACAAGACGAGCGGCACAATCGAGGTTTTCGGCCACGACACCGACAAGGAGCCGGAGGTCGCAAAGACCTTCATCGGACTGGTCGGTCAGGAGATCAATTTCAATCCCTTCGAGAAGCCGATCGACATTGTCGTCAACCAGGCCGGCTACTACGGCATCCCGCGCAGCGTTGCGCTTCCGCGCGCCCAGGAGCTTCTTCACGACCTCGGTCTTGGCGACAAAATGTACGGCTCAGGCATGCAGCTCTCAGGCGGCATGAAGCGCCGCCTGATGATCGCGAGAGCGCTCGTGCACAGGCCCAAATTCCTCATCCTCGATGAACCGACTGCCGGCGTCGACGTGGAGCTCCGCCGCGGCATGTGGGACTACCTCAAGAAACTCACCTCGGAAGGACTTACCATCCTTCTTACGACGCACTACCTCGAAGAGGCAGAACAGCTCGCCAAACACGTCGCCATCATCAACAAGGGCCAGATAGTCGCGAACACCAGCATGGACGAGATGCTCGCCATGCACACTGAGGCCGGCGAAGCCAAGGAGGGCTACCGCGGCAGCAAGCTGGAAGAAGTATTCCTCAAGCTCATTCACGAAAAATAATATGCCCTCATCAGCCAAATGGACAGCTTTCTATACGATGGTGCGCAAGGACGTGATGCGCATCTTCCGCATCTGGGCGCAGACATTCCTCCCGAGCGTCGTTACCTCAGTACTCTACTTCGCCGTATTCGGCACGGTGCTCGGCTCGAGGATCGGGAGCATGCAGGGCGTCGATTACATGCAGTTCGTGGTCCCGGGCCTCGTCATGCTCGCCATAGTCACGAGCGCCTACGCGAACTCTTCGTTCACATTCTTCCAATCGAAATTCTTCGCTCGCTCTATCGATGAAATGCTCGTGTCCCCTATGCCGCCGTGGCTCATTATCTCTGGGTTCGTGGCAGGCGGCGTCATACGCGGCGTACTCGTGGGTGCTCTCGTCATGCTCGTTTCGCTCTTCTTTACGGGCCTGCACCTCTCGGTCCACAGCGGGCTGATTATCTTGGGATTCGCGATCCTCACCGCGATCGTCTTCGCGCTCGCCGGCCTCGTCAATGGCGTCTATGCGAAATCGATCGATGGCATCAACATCGTGCCCACATTCGTGCTGACGCCGCTCGTGTACTTGGGAGGCATTTTCTATTCCGTGCACACGTTGCCGACGTGGTGGGCCAGCATCACCTACGCCAATCCGCTCTTCTACCTCATCAATGGATTCAGGTACGGCTTTCTCGGCATCAGCGATATTGCGATCAGCACATCAGTGCTCGTCCTCGTCGCGCTCATTGCCGCGCTCATCACGATCAATATGTACTTGATCCGCACTGGTCTCGGACTTAAGCAGTAAGCGTTGATGCACACAGAAAAAGGCCGGACATGCGTCCGGTCCTTTTCATTGCACGCGATAGACCCATTCATCCGGGGCGTCGACTTCCCGAACGATCGAAAAGGGCTTTCGCACGAATAACGCTCGACCTTTGTTCTTTTGAGACGCGTCGGCAGGAGTCCGCTTACTTCATGAACCCCGTTAGATACCGTCTCCCGCAAGCCACACGATCCCCACTTGAACCTTCGCTTTTTGCACTAGGCGCGTCGCTCGCGTCTATCTAACGGGGTGAACCCTCCGTCAGCACGAGCAAGCATAGCCGCAATGCCAATATAATTCTCAGGCCTGATTGCTTTCAAACGGCGCTTGATCGATGGCGCAATGTCGAGCGAATCGATGAATTTCGCGAAGTCCTCCATCGTGACACTGCGGCCTCGCGTAAGTTCCTTGAGCTTCTCGTACGGTACCGCCACGCCTTCTTTTCTGAGCACGGTCTGTAGCGCCTCGGCGATGACTTCAGGGTGGGAGCGCAGTGCCTCGAGCATGGCCGCTTTGTTTACATCGATCTTTCCGAAGCCGCGCAGGAGCGATCTGTACCCTATGAGCGTGTGCGCGAATGCTGTGCCAAATACTCGCTCCACTGTCGAGTCTGAGAGGTCGCGCTGCAGGCGCGAGATGGGGAGCTTGCGAGAGAAGTGTTCGAAGAGCGCGTTTGCCACACCGAGATTGCCCTCAGCATTCTCAAAGTCTATCGGATTGACCTTGTGGGGCATCGCGCTTGAGCCGATCTCCCCCGCTTTGGGTCTCTGCGTCACCCACCCATCGCTGATGTATCGCCACATATCCTGCGACGCATCGATAAGAATCGTATTGATACGGCGAAGCGCATCAAAAAGCTCCGCATATGTATCGTGCGGTTCGATCTGCGTCGTGACCTCATTGAGGACGAGCCGTATCCCCCTCTTCTTTCCTTGTGCGGTCACAGTAAGTCCTGCTATGAATTTCCGAGCGAACGACACCCAATCCACCTGAGGCGCTGCGGCGGTATGCGCATTGTAGTTGCCAGTAGCGCCGCCCCACTTGGCCAGGATCGGATTCGTCTCAAGGTATGAAATCTGCCTCTTGAGGCGTACGAGAAACACGTTTATTTCTTTACCAAATGTAGTCGGTGAAGCGCTCTGTCCGTGCGTGCGCGCGAGCATGCTTGTTTTGGCATGCGATTTCGCCAATACGCCGAACGATCCTGCCACCTCTGAGAGTGTGGGGAGGATCACTTCTTCGAGCGCGTCGCGAAGGCATATCGCGTGGGCGACACTGTTAACGTCTTCAGAGGTGAGCGCGAAATGAGTCCATTCGAGCACATCAGCGAGGCTCGTGCCCTCGAGTCTTTGTTTGATGAAATACTCGATCGCCTTTACGTCATGATTCGTAGCCGGTATGCCAGCATACCCTTCCCGTTCGATCGCTTTGATGACGCGCGATTCTTCGAGCGTGATCTCGGGCAGCGCCCTCAAGAGTGATATCTCGCGCAGAGAGAGCTTCCGCATGCCGAGCTTCGGGACCTTGGAGAGCGCGATGAGGTACTCGCACTCCACGAAAAGCCGTGCACGCTGGAGCGCATACTCGCTCATGTGCGGCGCGAGCGCGTCGGCGGTGCTCCGGTACCGGCCGTCGATGGAGCTTACCGCAGTAAGCGCGTCAAAGGCTAGCGGCACGGAGGTTCTTTTCGATGCGCGGGGCGATCGGCTCTTCGCCTGGCTTGAACGTCTCCCCCGTGATCTGTTCATACATGCGAATATACCTGCGTGAAAGCTCCTCCACAAGCTCCGACGGAGCCTCAGGCAGCACAGCATCCTTGTACGGATCGCTATGCTCCTTGAACCACAGTCTCAGGAATTCCTTATCGAAGTACTCCGGTTCCTCCCCTTTATCGTAGCGTTCTTGGTACGTGTCGAGCTGCCAGTAGCGCGAGGAATCGGGCGTATGTATCTCGTCGATAAGCGTCATGGAGCCGTTCGCGTCCAGGCCAAACTCGTACTTCGTATCGACGAGTATGAGCCCCCTTGAGGCCGCGATCTCCGCGCCGCGCGTATAGAGTGCGATCGCCGCAGCTTCGAGCTGATCGATCGTGGCACGCGACACGATGCCCTCGTTCACAAGTTCTTGCGGTGAGAGCGTCCTATCGTGAGTGTCTTGTTTTGTGGAAGGCGTAAATACAGGACGAAGCAGTCTTTGATTCTTCTTCATCCCGTCCTGCAAGCGGAAATTACCGAAGTCGCGCTTGCCCTTCTGGTAATGCGTCCAGAGCGAGGTGTCAGTGACGCCCGTCATGTAACCGCGCACGACAGCTTCCACCTGTATCGGATTGCACTTCTTCCCGATCGTCACATTGGGATCCGGCACTGAGATCACGTGATTTGGGATTATATCTTTCGTCTGCTCGCACCACCACGCGCTGATCTGATTGAGCACCTGTCCCTTGTGCGGGACGTGCGCAATGATGCGGTCGAACGACGAGTGCCGGTCGGTCGTCACGAGCGCGAGCCTGTCGCCCATGTCATATACGTCGCGCACTTTCCCGATATATTTCTTGCTGAGAAAATCAAGCTGCGTTTCTTTGAGCACATCGGTCATACAATGAGTTATTCGCCCGGAGGCGCTAGGGTAATGTTCTCGGGCTCGAATATCACCTGACGCTCACCCTCCTCGACGCGTCCTATCTCCATGAGCTGATACCCCCCCGCCGTACCAAGCGATATCGCGCGCTCAACTTCCGTTTTCGGAAGAAATATGTAGTACCCCATGCCCCAGTTAAATGTCTTGAGGCAGTCCTCCAGAGAGACACCGATCTCGCGCATGAACGTAAAGAGCGGCGGCACTGCGCCCCATGCATGGATGCGGTACGTAGCCGGTCTCGAATCGAACGCGATCTTACTAACGCCGCTTCCCGTACCGGGAAGGAGCGCATGGATGTCTATCGCATTGTCCTGCAGCGTCTCGATAAGCTTTACGTATGAGCGCGTCGGAATGAGCGCCTCCTCACCGAGCGTATTGCCATTCTCGAGCTTCGTGAGGAATTGATCTTTAAGTTCAAGTGCCTTTTTTATGACGAGTGAAATACCATTCGCATGTATGCCGCTGGAGGTAACGCCGATGATGCTGTCGCCAGGCGTGAGATTCGTCCCAGTAATGAGGCGCTCCTTGGGCGCGATGATCGCCGTGACGCAGCCAGAGAGCGACGGCGCGCTCTTCACCGGCGGCTCTGCCTTGATGAGGTACTTCAGTGCCGGAGACTCCCCAGCTGGCAGGGCCATACCTGCCTCCTCGCATACGCTCAGAAATCCCGCCGCAAGGTCCGCCGCCCGCTTCTCGTCAGCAAACCATTCAGAATCGCCGGCCGCGACTTCGTCCGTGTACACGACAGGCATGGCGCCTTGCGCGATCACGTCGTTGACCGCCATGAGGGCATTATCGACGGCGATCTTTTCGTAATGCGTCCGGCCCGTGCCGTCGTTCTGGTACATCCACTCAGCGATCCAGTTCTTATTGCCGAGCCCTTCTTGCGTGTTGCACCACATGTGAGGCTTCGAACCGCGATACTCGAAAACGCCGCCGTGCGAGTGGAGCACATCGCTGTTGATGTACACATCTCGCCTATTGGGGAATGTCAGCGTCTTTCTCCCGGCTGCGATCATCGCGTGCTTAAATGGCTCGAGCTTCGTATAGTCCACCCCCGCTTGTGCATAGGCGCTCTTACTCATGGTCCTTAAGATATGACTCGTATCCTATGTGTTCGAGTTTTGACGCCTTTTCGAGTACGCTCGATTCTTGTGTCTTCCTGAAAGCGAGAAGCTTTTCGCGCACTGCCTGGTCCGCCGTCGCGATGATCTGCGCGGCAAGGAGTCCGGCATTTTTTGCACCATTGATGGCGACCGTCGCGACGGGAATTCCTGGCGGCATCTGAGCGATAGAGAGGAGCGAATCGATCCCCTTCATCGACTTGCTCAGGATCGGCACACCGATCACGGGAAGGTGTGTGAATGCGGCTATCATGCCTGGCAGGTGCGCAGCGCCGCCTGCGCCCGCAATGATCACTTTGATGCCGCGTTCCTCTGCCGATTTCGCATACTCGACGAGCCTGTCGGGCGTACGATGCGCAGAAACGATCGTCACTTCATGTTCGACGCCGAGCTCCTTGAGCATGTTCGCGGCATCCTGCATCACCGAAAGATCTGAATCAGAACCCATGATGATGCCGGCTTGTATCATATTGAAATTGTCCACGCCGTCTTGCGTCATGATTCAGCGCGAAGTGCCTTTTCTTTTGCCTCGTCGAGTGAATCAGCGACCGCGGTGATGTGACCCATCTTTCGCTCTCGGCGCGTTTCCATCTTACCGTATATATGAACTTTCACACCGGCAATTTGCTCCGCCTCCGGTACGCCTTTTGACTCGGCCTTCCCATCGCGCTCCCCGAGGATGTTTATCATGCACGCGGCAGGGACCTTCATCTCGGCGCTAGAGAGCGGCAGTCCTGCGATTGCACGGATATGCTGTTCGAATTGCGATGATTCCGTCGCTTCGATCGTGAGGTGTCCGCTGTTGTGCACGCGTGGCGCGACCTCATTCACCAATACCTCTTCATCCGAGAGGAACATCTCGACTGCGAATACGCCTGCACCCTCAAAAGCAGCAAGCACCTTTTCTGCGAGCGCGTGTGCTTTTTTCGCGATGTCATCTGGCACCGGTGCTGGACAGAGCACCATGTGGCAGATGTGGTTGCGGTGGACAGTCTCGACGAGCGGAAATATGCGCATGTCGCCGGATTCGGTTCGAGCTGCAACGACGGCGAGTTCTTTCTCAAACCTGACAAATCCTTCAGCGTACGCGGGCGCACCCTTGAGCTTCTCCTTTGCGGCAGGAAGATCCGCCTCGGATGCGACGAGCGCGTTGCCCCTGCCGTCGAAGCCGCCGGAGCGCGCCTTCAGTATGTATGGGTAACCGAGCGACGGCGCCTCGTGCTCCTCAGCGAACGGTGCGACAGGTATCTCTCGCTCCGCAAGGTATCGCTTCTGCGCAAGTTTGTCCTTGATGATCGCGAGCGTGTGCGGTGTCGGGTGTACCGGCCTCCCTTCGGCCGCGATCTCCTTAAGCGCCTCCGCATTGACCGATTCAACTTCGAACGTCACGACATCGGACTTTGTGGCAAGGAGCCGCATGAGGTCGTGCTCTTTGTAGTCGCCGACGATCTCCTCATCCGCCACCTGCGCTGCCGGACCGCCCTGCACTGGGTCGAGCGTCACCACGCGAAATCCGAGCGCGTGGGCCGCATCAGCAAGCATCCTGCCGAGCTGTCCGCCGCCTGCAATCCCGATGGTCTTCATAGCCGCTCGAGAATGAAGTCCGCGCGCTCTGAGACAGGCATCACCGGTACTTCGACGATCTCGTATCCTTGGTCCACATATGCTTCGCGGATCTGCCCATGGATCATCATTGCCTGCTCCGGTGTCTCGCTTCGCGCCTCGTCATTTACAAAATCCACAAGGTCGAGCAAAAAGATCTTTCGATAACTCGACTCGCTCAGGGCGTGAGCGAAGAAATCATCAACGGGTCTCTGAGCAAGCCGATAGTATGCGAGGCTGTCCGGCAGCGCGCGATCGAAAAAGAAAAGAGTCTCCTTCGGTACCATGCGCTCCTGCGCGAAAGCGCGTCGCGTGACCGACGGGAGCCAATCGGGGTCGGTCACGATCGCTTCTATGGTGTGTCCTGCCGCGAGCTTTTCATCGATGATGAGCCGCGCGGGTTCCGCAAGCACAGGATGCCCGCGCTTCGCGAGCTCGTCGATCGTCGTAGTCTTGCCGGCACAAGGACCTCCGGTGAGCACGTACCACGGCGGCGATGATGAAGTGTCCATATCAAAGATTGTTCAGTATAAAGTCCGCGCGCTCCGAAAGAGGGAGCGCGGGCACACGCATGACATCATAGCCGAGCTCTCGGTACGCTGCCTCAAGAAGCCTGTCGAGTTCTTGTGCGCCCTCCCACGTCTCTGAACGAGCCCCATCGAGGATAAAATTCTCACGCGATATTAGGTCGAGCACGAATACGCGGCGATATTGCGCGCGCGCGATGGCTTTCGAAAGGAATTCGTCCTCGGGAATGCCCTCATGCCGATAGTACGCGACGCTATCCGGTATGCCTCTATCGAAAAAAACGATCTGATCGCGAGGCAGCTCCGCCTCCCACTCAAGCTTCAACTGCAGCACCTCATGCTGGAAGGCTGCTGCATCTCGCTGTCGCAGTTCGAGCAGATCTCTACCTTTCGCGATCTCACGCTCTATCACATGACGCGCTGCCTCGATCTGCGTCATGTAGCCTGCCCTCGCGATCTCGCCGAGCAGCGTCGATTTCCCCGATGAGGGAGCGCCAGTAAGCACGTACCACGGGGGCGTCATGCGCTGCATAGTATCAAAAAATAATGAAGGGGCGTCGCCGCCCCTTCACACCACTTGTTCTAGTGAAGCGCACTGCGCGCTTCATGCCAGGACCTGAGCCAGAAGGCGTCTTTCCCGAGCCGCGGATGCGGCTCTGTCGCCTCCGGACAAAAGTGCCCGAACGGTACGTCCGCATTCGCCGCAAGGCCGCCGTCCTTATCGATGTCGTCGCCGAAATACACGATGTCTTTCGACGTGATTGTCCTGCCCGACATGAACGCCATCATGATGACGTAGTCGATCAAGACCCTCGATGGCTTCGTCTTCTTCACGATCGGGTCGGGACGCGGCCTCAGATCATCGTCGGTGAGCAAGATGCGCGGGCACGCTGCGCCCCAGACATCGAAGCACCTGCGGATGAACGGATCGTGTCCCGAGCTGATGATGGCCGTCGCCTTGTCGCGCTGATGCAGGTCGTCCATGAACTCCAGGACGCCCTCGTACGGCCGCGGCCACACCGGACTGATCTCATTGAGGAGTATCTCGAGCTTGAGCCGCACGAGCACTTCTCCGATGAGCTCCACCACGTCGCCTACGCGAAGCGGGACGAGCGGAATGCCCTTGCCGCGGGGCATCAGCGACTTCAGGCGCTCGTACTCACGCTCGTAGGTCAGCATGCCTCGCGCCAGAAGACTCGGATGCACATCCAGAATATCCTGCACGAGTTCCGTCGGGGCCCGATTCCTGAGCCCCCCGACCGACTGCATCAGCCCCTTGGGGCCGAAGAGCTTCTGAAGCGCGAGTTCGTAGGCCTCATTCACGCCGATGCCTTTGGGGCTCGGCTCGAACGTTCTCGCGATCGTCTTGTCAAAATCGAATGCCGCGAGATGGGCATTCAACAGCGTTGTCCGCATTGTTCCCTCCCTCGGTTTCGTATGCCGGACCTAGCGGCAGCGTATCACCTGCACGATTTATGCAAAGTACCGCACGGCGTTCTGAAATATCCGAATACCCGGGCCTTCGTCGGGCGTCGGCAGCCCTTCGCGTATGTATTTCTCCTTCTCGTACGTCCAGTGCGGCAGCTGGGTGAAGCGCACGGCCCGCTCCGGGTGCGGCATGAGGCCGAATACGCGGCCATCCCGCGCGGTCACGCCCGCGATATCCTCGAGCGCGCCGTTGGGATTCCCCGGTAGGTCGAAGTGTTCGCAGATGGGCCCGCGCTCGTATGTCAGCGCTACGGCCCTATCCACTTTCAGCGCAGCGAGGGTCGAGGCGTCTGCATAGTACTTCCCCTCTCCGTGCGCGATCGGCAGCGAGAGCGATTCGATACCCATGAGCCACGGGCTATTGTTCTCGACTTTGAGATCCACCCACCGCGTGATGAATCGTCCCGAATCGTTGGCGATGAGCGCTCCCGGCAACAGCCCTGCGCTCGTCATGATCTGGAAGCCGTTGCAGATGCCGATCGCGAGCGTGTCGCGCTCAAGGAAGGCGTCGAGCTGCTCCGATAGGTGCTCCTTGATGCGATTCGCATATGCTTTACCGGATCCTGTGTCGTCGCCGTACGAAAACCCGCCAGGGAATGCGATGATCTCGGCGTCTTTAAGCAGGGCAGGCTTCGCGATGAGATCGTTGATATGGACGATCCGAGCGCTTGCCCCCGCGCGCTCGAAAGCCGCCTGCGTCTCTGCCTCGCAGTTGAGTCCGTATCCGGAAAATATGATGACGCGCGGTTTTGACATATGTTTACCAATTTTTGAAAGGTGTGCGATATGCGGCGGTGAGCTTCTCTATGCTCGTATTGAGCGTCCCTCTGCCAGCTATGACCGACAGGTCGCGTCCGCGCACGGTACCGATCCGCGTGCAGACGGTCCCCCGCATGGCTTTCTCAAACTTCTCTTCCTCTCCGGCGCGGACGCTAACGAGGATGCGGCCCTGGCTCTCAGAGAAGAGTACGGAGTCGGCATGCTGTGCGTCGCCTGGAAGTTTCGTGAGATCGATCATAGCGCCGATCTGACCGGCGATGGCGGATTTGGCGAGCGCGACGCCAAGACCGCCGCGTCCGACCGAGAGTGCGGAGACGACCGCGCCGCTATGCATCGCTATCTCGAGCGCGCGGTACGCACGAGCATTCTTCTTTACATCAGTGCGAGGCACGCGCGAGCCGACGTATGCTTTTTTTGCGGACGACGAGAGCATTCCGAAGTATTCCGATGCGCCGAGCTCGTCATTCGTGTCTCCGATCAGGTAGATGCGGTCGCCCTCAGCCTTGAAATCGAGTGTCGTTGCGCGAGACGCATCTTCGATGACACCGATCGCCGAGATAAGGAGCGTGGGTGGTGCTGCAATATGAATCTTTTCACCCCTTGCATTCCACCCGCGGAAATCGTTGAACATGCTGTCCTTGCCGGAGATGTACGGCGTGCCGTATGCGACAGCGATGTCGTACACGGCTTCAGCGGCGTGCTTGAGCTCATAGAGCCGCTCAGGAGTGTTCGATGACGACCAGCAGAAATTGTCGAGGATGGCGAGATGCTTGAGCGAAGCGCCAGCGCATACGGCGTTTCGTACTGCAGTGTCTATCGATGCGGCGGCCATTGCATTGGTGTCGATATCGGAATACCACGGGAAATACCCGTGACTAAGTACGACGCCCTTTGGGGAGTGCGGCAGCGGCTGGATCACCCCGGCGTCAGCATTGACTCTGCCGCGACCCTGGAGCGGCTTCGTCACCGACGTGCCCTGCACTTCGTGATCGTACTGCTCCGATATGAACGAAATGCTGCCGATATTGGGCCTCGAGAGAAGACTGAGGAGCGCCTTCTGCGGCTCGATCGCGCGGAGTTTCTTTGGCGGCTCTGTGTTCGTATACACGGGCTTCTTGGTCTTCTGGATCTCTACGGGACGGCCATCGTGTAGAAAATCCATCTGCATATCCATGATCGTCTTGCCTTTGTATTTCACGACACAGCTCTTGGAGCCGGTGAACTCGCCGATCACGCTCGCCTCTACATCGTGGCGATCGAAAAGCTTCTTCAGCTCCTTCCATTTCTTCTTCGGCACGGAGAGCGTCATGCGCTCCTGCGATTCGGAGATCCATATCTGCCACGGAGAGAGGCCGGGATATTTGAGCGGCACCTTTTCGAGCGACACGACGGCGCCGCCGCACTCTTTCGCCATTTCAGCGACCGAGCACGAAAGCCCGCCCGCCCCGTTGTCGGTGATGCTGCTGTAAAGATCACGCTCACGCGCCTCTCGCACAATCGCATCCGACATTTTCTTCTGCGTGATCGGATCGCCGATCTGCACCGCCGTGGCCGGAGAGCCGCTTGCGAGCGCTTCCGATGAAAATGTCGCCCCATGGATGCCGTCGAGGCCGACGCGGCCTCCTGCCATCACGATGTAATCTCCCGGGCGCGCTTTCTTTTGTGCGAGATCCCTTTTTCCTTCTTTTCGCGGGATCAGACCCACGGTGCCCGCGAAGACGAGCGGCTTGCCGCGATAGCGCGGGTCTGTCGCGACAAAGCCAAGCGGCGTCGGTATGCCGCTCTGGTTGCCGCCATGGTTCACGCCCTTCACGACGCCCTCAAGGATCCTCCTCGCTGGCAAGAGCGGCTGCTCCTTTTTTGCATCGCGATAGATTGGCGACGTATCGCGCGGGTCTGCGACGCAGAAGCCATACACATTGGCGATCGGTTTCGCTCCGAGACCGAAGCCGAGCGCGTCGCGATTCACGCCGACAATGCCCGTGATCGCGCCGCCAAACGGATCAAGCGCCGACGGAGAATTGTGGGTCTCCACCTTATGCGTAACGAGGTACTCATCATCGAAGACGATGCCGCCCGCATTGTCGGTAAAGACGGATACGCAGAAATCTTTTTTTCCCTTCTCCGCTCGTATCTTCTTCGTCGCTCCTTTGATGTAGCGGCGGTAGATCCCCTCTTTCACCTCATCGATGGGATCAGCAAAAATCGAATGCTTGCAGTGTTCCGACCAGGTCTGCGCGAGCGATTCGAGCTCTATATCGGTCGGGTTGCGCTTCAGCTTCTTATAGTGCGCCTGGATAACCTTCATCGCTCTTAGCGAGAGTGCGAGCGGGCCGCGGCGCGTGCCATCCGCGTTCGCAATGCCCTCTTTGCCGATGCGCGCAAGCTCATCGTCGCTCACGTCGAGATCGACCGTATCCGCAGAGACGCTCTCGTGCAGGTGCACCTTCGGCACGACAATGGGGAATCCCTTCTTTGCATCGCTCGCGGAGTAGATCGACGCGCGCTCGATGAGCGGATTGTGCAGCTCCCTCGCCATTGCCGCTGCATCCCGTACGCTCGGTCCAGCGAGGAACATGAAAACGGACGAGTACACATCCTCGTCCTTCGTAAGCGAGCGGCCGAGCATGTCCTCAAGCGCCTGTTTCGCGGTCTTGCCCACGTTGTCGGTCACGCCCGGATGAAAGCCGATCTCGATCGCGGCGGTGAATGATCTCGGAGCAATGACGGCAACGGTGGAGTAGCGCTCGATCAGCGGGTTGCTGAGCCGCTTGGCGAACGATTCAAGCTCGCTTTTGGAGAGCTTCGCGTCGGTCGTGTACGCCGCCGCTACGGAAACTGCCTTGAGGCGGGATTTCGGATAGAGCGAGCGGAGAGTGCGCAGGTACCCGGCGGCTCGCGCATCGTCTGTCGTAGCCGCTACCGTGATCCGCCTAGCCATGCGCGCATGATAGCTGTTCACTCTCCCCTCGCCAAATCCACCCACCGATACCGCAGACCGTCGTGTTCGCGCGACTCTTCGCCCAAGACTTTTGTGAACTCTTGTTCATACGGAGGAAAGAATGAGTCCGCCTCCTTGCTATCGTCGATCACGGTGAGGCGGAGTTCATCGGTGTACGGGAGCGCCGCCTGATATATCTGCGCCCCGCCGCCGATCGAGACCTGTTCTCCATCCAATTCCTTACCTTTCGCGATCGCTTCTTCGACCGAGGCAGCGACGAGGACACCCTCGTACGACCAATTGCTGTCGCGCGTCACAACGATGTTCTGCCGCCCCGGCAGCGGCTTACCCAAATAGCCGACGATGGATTCAAATGTTTTGCGGCCGAGCACGATCGGGTGGCCCGCCGTGAGCTCCTTGAACCGCTTGAGGTCTGCGGGGATGTGCCAGAGCAATTCGTTGCCCTTTCCCAATTCCCTGTTCTTGCCGATCGCGGCGACAGCGACGACTTTCGCTCCATTCATACGAGCGAATATACCACGTGAATGGGGCGGCCCGTGGGCCGCCCCTCTGCACTCTCGTCAGCGATACGCCATCCGCGCTGCCGCATCGATCGTGGCTTCGAGCGTCGGGTAGATCGGAAATTCGTACCCGAGTTCGAGGCTGTAGTTGCGCTGGATCTGACTGAGCCCGTGGTAGTCGGGCTCTGCGCCGATGACAACGCGCGCATTCTGGAATTTCATGCGCATGCGCCACTCCGCAAGCTCGCCGCGCGTATCCATCGAATACGGCTCGGGTCCCGGATGCGGATCCTCCTCGCTCTCGCAGCGGAGCCAGAAGAGGATACACCCCGGCCTCTCATCGAGTCCCGCAAGCGCTAGGTAGTGGCGTTCGTAGTTGAGCTGGCGGGGAAAGCACGTCGTCGGCCCGTGCATGAATCGCGGAGCAAGAGCGTGCGTACGATCCCAGCGCGTCGGCGTCACGATCACCGAGTTCTTCAGCGCCGGATGCACCGAGACCAGATCACAGCCGTCTTTCTGCCAATCCCCGCCGCCCCTCACCGGACCGGCGAAGAACAGGAGCACCCTATCCGGCTCCCCTGTCCATATCTTGTCCGTACTGACCCATATCTTGGGAACCAGGATGTCGATCATCGTCATCTCCCTTCCTCTCTGCACCCTGCCACATATCCCACCGCGCGCAAGACTAGACGGCGCGGACCGCGAGCTATAATGACCGTCCATGCAGAACTACGAAGTCGAGGTGAAGTCTCTCTTAGGAAGCGCAGAGCGCGCCGACATGCTAAGGAGCGCACTGAAAGACCTCGACCCGGACTGCCAGCTCGTCGACAGGAATCGCCAGCTCAACCACTACTTCGAAGGCGGTACGATCGAGAAATTGGCAGACGTGATGGCGCCGCACCTCAGTCCCGATGCGCAGGCAAAGCTGAAAGATCTCGCGGCGCGCGCAAAGAGCTTCTCCGTGCGCACGCGCGACAAAGACAACATCGTGCTCCTCGTCGTGAAAGCATCCGTCGGCGAGGATACCAGCGCCAACGGCGTGAGCCGCATGGAGTTCGAAGAGCAGGTGCCGCTTGGCATCCTCGAGCTCGACGAGCTCGTCCTCTCCGCCGGCTTCACGTACCAGGCAAAGTGGTCGCGCGAGCGAGAGGAGTACAGAGCGGGCGGGCTCAATGTCTGCCTCGACAAGAACGCAGGCTATGGATACCTGGC
The DNA here is from genome assembly GCA_966244515.1 of uncultured bacterium. Taxonomy (GTDB): domain Bacteria; phylum Patescibacteriota; class Minisyncoccia; order Phycocordibacterales; family UBA2100; genus UBA10103. The sequence continues at coordinate 10,263 of CBIMKN010000001.1, read as the reverse complement.
CGAGATCGAGCGCGTCGTCGACGACGAATCGAAACTCTCCGAGGCAAGGGCGGATATCGACGCCTTCATGCAGAAGCTCGGCATCGAGGAGCTCCCACAGGACAGACTTGAGCGTATGTTCTCCTTTTACAATGCGCACTGGCCCGAGTACTACGGGACCGACAAAATATTTAATGTAGACTAACCCCTATGTTCCTATCCGACGTAGACATCAAAAAAGCAGTGAAAGATGGCGAGATCACTCTCCAGCCGTTCGATCCGTCTCGTCTCCAGCCCGCTTCGTACGACATTCTTCTCGGCAATAAATTCGTCGAGAACGACGCAAGCTCGACGCACTTCGTAGACCCTGCCCACAAGATCTACGCCAAGACCACCGAGAAAATGATCAAAGATGGCGAGGAGTTCGTGCTCCACCCCGGCGTCTCCGTGCTCGGCCTCTCGAAAGAGTTCTTCGGTTCTGACCACTACCTCATACAAGTCGGCGGCAAATCGTCGCTCGCGCGCATCGGCCTCATGATCCACAACACCGCCGGCATCATCAATCCCGGGCACTTCCTCAACATCACCTTCGAGATCACCAACCAGAGCAACATCCCGATCATCCTGCGCCCGGGCATGGAGATCGCGCAGATCACCTTCTCAAAGCTCTCCTCGCCGCCGAGCCAGAGCTACAAGAAAGTCGGCCGCTTCGCGAAAGACAATTGGAAGCACTTCGTTCCCGCAAAGAAGAAAAGAATAGCGAGCAAATGATATGAAAAAGCACCCGGAATACCAGTATCTCGATCTCTGTCAGGACATTCTGGACAACGGTGCGGATAAGTCGCTGTTCTTCAACGACGTCGTTCTCGAAGAGTACAAAAAGAAGGGCGAAGAGCCGCCCTTCATACGCTCCGTATTCGGCCGCCAGATGCGCTTCGACCTCAGCGACGGCTTCCCGCTCCTCACCACGAAAAAGACATTCTGGCGGGGCATCGTGACCGAGCTCCTCTGGTTCCTCTCCGGCAGTTCCAACATCAAGCCGCTGCTTGATGCGAACAATCACATCTGGGACGAGTGGGCGTGGAAGCACTACCAAATGTGGTCCGACACCAAGGAGTTCGATTCGCAGGCTGACTTCATCAAGAAGCTCACCGAATTGCCGGCGAGCGATCCTTTCGTCGTGAAGTGGGGGGATCTCATCACGATCTACGGCCGCATGTGGCGCCGCTGGCCCGCCAAAGACGGGCGCGAGATCGATCAGCTCGCATGGGTGATCGAGGGGCTCAAGAAAAAACCCGATCGAAAGTCATACGTCGTGAGCGCATGGAATCCAGATTTCATCTACGAGATGGCGTCTGAAGGCCAGAAGTCGCACGTACCGCCTTTTTGCCACACCATGATGCAGTTCCAGGTCATGAACGGAAAGTTGAACTTGGGGCTCTACCAGCGCTCGGGCGATCTCTTCCTCGGCGTCCCCTTCAACATCGCCAGCTACTCGCTGCTTCTCCTCATGGTCTCGCAAGTTACCAAGATCCCGCCGGGAGAATTCGTGCACACGCTCGGCGACGTCCACATTTATTCCAACCACTTCGACCAGGTGAAGGAACAGATCGCGCGCGAGCCGATGCCCTTCCCCACGGTGAAATTGAATCCTGCCGTCGGCAATATCGATGACTTCACGCAGGAGGACATTACGCTCGAAAACTACCAGTCGCACCCGTCGCTGAAAGCCGAGATCGCCAACATCGGCGGCTACGAAGAGAAAAAGCCGAGCAAAGCATAGGTATGGTCTAGCTCACACATATTTCTTATTTCTAATTTCATCGTTATGAAAGAGTTGTACCCACATATCAAGAAGCAGGACAAGAAAGTGTACGCAGCGATCACCGGCGAAGAGACTCGCCAGGCAGAGGGGCTCGAATTGATCCCGTCGGAAAACTACGTCTCGCGCGCCGTGCGCGAAGCCAATGCCTCGTCGCTCACCAACAAATACTCAGAGGGCTACCCCGGCAAGCGCTACTACGGCGGCCAGAAGTTCACCGACGAGGTGGAGATGATCGCCATCGAGCGCGCAAAGAAGCTCTTCGGCGCGAAGTTCGCCAACGTACAGCCGCATGCGGGTGCGCCGGCTAATATCGGCATGTATTTCGCACTCCTCGAGCCGGGAGACACGGTGCTTGGCATGGATCTCTCGCACGGAGGTCACCTCACGCACGGCCACCCCGTCACCTACCTCACCAAGATCTTCCGATTCGTGCGCTACAAGATGAAAGACGTGGCGACCGGCGAGATCGACTACGACGAAATGCGCGCTGTCGCAAAAAAAGAGAAGCCGAAAATACTGCTTGCGGGCTACTCCGCATACCCTCGCGAGCTCGACTACGACAAGTTCGTCTCGATCGCGCGAGAAGTGGGCGCATACGCGGTCATGGACATCGCGCACATCGCCGGCCTCATCGCGGGAAAGGCGGTGCGCAACCCCTTCGACCACGGTTTCGACATCATGACGACCACGACGCATAAGACGCTGCGGGGACCGCGCGGCGGCATGATACTCACGCGCGAAGACGCAGAATTCGCCAAGAGAATCGATAAGAGCATCTTCCCGGGTCTCCAGGGTGGACCGCTCATGCACAACGTCGCCGCAAAGGCTGTGTGCTTCGGCGAAGCGCTCTCTCCGAAATTCAGGCTCTACGCCAAGCAGATACTCAAAAATGCGAAGGCCATGGAGAAGGTATTCGCGCAAAATGGCGTGCGCATGATCACGGGCGGTACGAGCAATCACCTCATTCTTGCCGACGTCTGGAGCAGCCTCGGCATCTCCGGCATGGAGGCCGAAACGCTTCTCGATGAGGTCGGTATGACGCTCAACAAGAATTCGATCGCCGACGATACGCGAAAGCCGATGGATCCTTCCGGTATCCGCTTCGGCACTCCTGCTATCACGACGCGCGGATTCAAGGAAAAAGAGTGCGCGAAAGTCGCCGAGCTCATGATCGAGACGCTCAAGAACAAGAGCGACAAGAAGGTGCACAAGCGCGTGCGCGAGGATGTGCGCAAGCTCTGCAAGAAGTTCCCTATCCCTGAATCCTTCGTATAATCAGGATTCATGTTTTTCGGGATCGATCTCTCGGCGCTGCTCCACATAGTCGGCTACCCCGGCGTCTTCGCGATCATATTTGCCGAATCCGGCACGATCGTGGGCTTCTTCCTGCCGGGCGGGTCGCTCCTCTTTACTGCGGGGCTGCTCGCATCGACAGGCCTCTTCAACCCCTGGATCCTCGTCCCCGTCGTCACGCTCGCCGCGATCTTGGGCGACAACATCGGCTACTGGTTCGGCAACAAAGTAGGCATCAAACTCTTTACGCGTCCCGATTCGCGCTTCTTCCACCAGGAGCACCTTCGCAAGACGCAGCACTTCTACGAAAAACATGGCGCAAAGGCCGTGATCCTGGCGCGATTCATTCCTATCATCCGCACCTTTACGCCGATCGTAGCCGGCATCGCGAGTATGAACTACCGCACCTTTATGATCTGCAACATCATCGGCGCGCTCGCATGGGCAAGCGGTATCACGACCCTCGGCTACGTGCTCGGCACTCGCTTCCCTCTCATCGGCGAATACCTCGAGGTGGTAATCCTCTGCATCATCTTCGTCACGACGATCCCGCTCTTTTGGGAACTATTCAAGCAGTACCGATCTAGGAACGACGCTGCCTAAGGAGCGCAAGACCTCCGTAGAGGCCGCCCACATCTCCAAGCCCTGAGTGCACGATCTCTGGCACCGTCTGGAATTTCCTCATGATACCCTCGAGGTGCGTCCTCACACGATCGCACGAGATACCAATCTCATTGAGCATTGATCCGCCGAGCGCGATCCTATCCGGCGACCAGTGCAGGATCGTATTGTGGAGCCCATATGCAGTCGTCTTGGCGAGCTCGTCCCATATCTCATGGTCCTTGCCGAGCTCTTTCGGATGCACGCCGAAGCGCTTCGAGATGGCGCGGCCCGAGATCATTTCCTCCCACGAGGTCGTACCGTCTGTCGCGAGATACTGCCCGCCGATCTCGAATCCCTGCGCAGAAGGATCGATAACGCCGTCGACGATGCGGACGCCGTTGACTCCCGTCGATATCGTCACGTACACAAAGATGCGCGCTCCTGCCCCGGCGCCGAAATGCGCTTCGCCGAGTCCCACGAGCGCCGTGTCGTTGTCAAAATGCACCGGTGCGCCCGCCCGCTTCTCGATCTCGGCCTCAAGGCCGACGCGGCGTTTCCACTGCGGCTTGCCAATCACATAGCTCTCTGGCGCAGACCCGCCCGAGACTTCAGCTACGGTATTGAAAAATGTGTCGAGGAAAGCGTCGTCCTCTTGCGGCGTGTCTATGATCACGGGGTCGGTGAACCGCTCAAGGTCGTCGGTCCGCGCGATGCGCGTCTTGGTCCCCCCTATGTCCGCGAGGATGTGCATGCGCTATTCGATCACGGGCAACCCGCCGAAATCCGTCTTACGCACCTCAGCGTACTTTGGATTTTTCTTAAGCGCTGCCTTCCCTTCATGCTCTACGATGTAGTACGCAAAGCCCTGCATCTGCTTCACTGCCTCGTAGTCAGCATGGCCGGGCATCGACGCGCTGTCATCGGGCCCTTCCACAGGCGAGTCATCGATCATGACGAGCCATGTCTTTCCAATATTCGCCATGAGGTGGCCGTACCCGGGCGGCATGTAGACCTCATCGCCACCTTTCACCTGGACCGCTTTGAATTCCTCGACGACGCTCGGATTAGAAGGATCGGCAAGTTTCTGGAGGAGCGCCACGCCCTGTCCCTCTTTGAACCAATAGGTCTCGTCGAGATTGCCGATATGGTAGTGCCCGTATGTCTTGATGTATTCGCCCCCGATCGTACCTGTCTCGAGTATGGTGACATTGCGCTTATTCTTGCCGCCGCGGACCATGTAGTAGTGGATAGCGGGACCCGGCGCATCCTGCGCCATGAGGACCTCGCGCATCTTCTCATGCGTCCGAGCCGCGTACGGTTCAAATGCCATGCGGCCTATTGTAGCAGACTGATTAAAGACCCAATGAACGCCGCTTTTCGAGGTAGCGGAGCACTGCCTGTACGTATGCCGCATGCGCCCACGTAAGCGGGGTCGCACCTACCTGGAGTCCCGTGTGAGGATGGAGCTGCTCCGAGAGCACGCCTGAAGGCTGCGCGTGGCGCACGACCCAGGTGAAGATGTCGCGCACGCGGTCGAGGTCGTGGTCGCTCTTGGCCCTCGCCGTGAGGTATTCCGCGTACCAGAGCGTCGTGATCACCCACGGATTCCCCGCCGATGCGTGGTCGATCTGGTAGTAGTCGTCGTTGTCGAAGCGCGCCAGGCCGCCCGCGGTGATACCGCGCGAGAGGATGCGTACCGTCTTGTCCCACGCTTTTTGGAGTCGAGGATCACTGATCGGCAAGACGCCGAAGCTGAAAACGCCGTAGACGCTCGAGATATCGACGGTCGTGTCCCGCTCCATGCCACCGGCCCTTGGCACGAGCATATTGATGAAGATCTGTTCTTTCTCGTCCAACAAGTGCTCCAGGATCGCGGCCTTCACTTCCTCCGCGGCCTTGCGGTAGCGGCTCTCGTGCGTGTCTTTGCCGAGGATCTGCGAGAGCTCTGCGGCCGCCATGAGCGCCCCGTACACGGTGCACGACGTGAATGTCGATACGCCGCGCTTTCTCTCCCACAGGTCATACGACGGCTCAGGCAGATTCGTCTTCGGATCGCGGTAGCGCACGAGGAAATTGGCAGCCTTCTCGACGAGCGGATTGTACATCTCTTCGAGGAAATCGAGATCCTTGCTCATCTCGTAGTGCTTGCGGAGCGCATAGATCACGAGCGCTGTTTCATCCTCTTGAATGGGCAACTGCGGAACGCCGTCCTTTATCCACGGGTGCCACGAGGAACCGAGCGATTTATCCGGAAGGTATTTGTGCAGGAAGTAGCCCTCTCTAAAGAGCACGTCGCGCGCGAACGAAAAGAATCGCTGCGCTGTATTCTTGTCGCCTATGCTGTCGAGCGCGAGCGCCACGTATGCAGCATCGCGCGGCCACACGTAGGAGTACGTATCGAGACCGTACTGGAGCATGTCGGAGTCGACCGATGCGAGGATGCCGCCGTCGTGATCGACCGCTGCGCGCATATTGAGCATCGAGCGCTTGAAGAGTGTCGCGTGCTCTGGCGTGAGGCCGTCGAAGTCCCACTGGTAGGCACTCACCCACGCGTGCCAGAAATTGGTCGCCGTCTTTACCATGTGCTCGGGCGATTTCTTGAGGACGTACTCATTGAGATCCTGCACATCCTGGATCGACTGGGCCGCGGCGACCCAGTAGTAACACGTTCGTGATTGCTTCGGTGCATAGGTGCCGTAGAGGCCGATCACGGAATCCGCCGGCCCGTGCTCGATAGGATTCTTCGAGAGCTGCCCGTCATCGGCATCGACGTGCGAGCCTTCTTTCCCCTGGAAATTCGCTCTGCCTGTCGCGTAATCCTGAAAAGGCTCGCCATCGAGGCGCGCGCCCATGAGAAAAACACGGTGACCCTTGTAGTGGATGAGCGCGTGCGTCTGCGGATCGAAATACGCGGTATCGGATCCGTGCGATTTGTAGATCTCGAATTGGTGTGCGAAGTAGAGCTTGATCTCGCGCGTGCGGTCAGATGTATTGAGTATCGAAACGCGGCGGATAAAGACGGGCTTCTCGTTGTACACGATGTCCTTGAATTTCAGCTCAAGCTGCAGCCGCTCGTGCTTCGCCGTCACAGCGCTCGCGAGCGCATCAGTCTCGCTTGCGACCTGTATGTTCCACTCAGGGTCGGAGAACCACGCCATTTGGCCATCCACCCATACGCCGAGGCGGTGCAGATAGTGGCCGCGCACATGGTCTTCGAGCCCGACGTGCGGGTAGTAGATATCGCGCACCTCAGCCTTCTCGTCTATCGAGATGCAGAGTTCGCCATTGGAAAGAACAACAGCGCGCGCCATACATTACTTCCTCTTTCCGAGCCTTAGTTTTAGATCCGAGAGCGCATTCATATAGGAGATGTACGCATCGTAGGGTGACTCATAGGGCGAGAAGTACGCATGAACGTCGCCATCGGCCGACCATTTTGTGCACATATAGTAGAAGTGGTCCGACGTCTGCAGCTTGCGCCAGTCGTCGAGCAGCTTGTGATCGTTGGCGAGGAGGATCTGATCTTCGATCGAATACACCGCCTCGATCGCCGCTTTCTGCATCGGATTTCCCACCCATGCCGTGAGGTCGCGGTCGGTATCGGCCCAGGTGACGATGTGCGGCATGTCCACTTCGTCGCGCGAATCGTACGAGAGGATCACCTCGGAAGGCGTCTTGAAGCCGATGTCGGGATTCTTGTAGAGCTGCTCGGGGAGCTTCTCGAGGAAATGAAAGATGCCCGTATCCTCCCACTGGTGCTCGCCGAAGGTCTCGTAGTCCATGAAGAGGTTGATCGTGTCGCCATCCGCCGATCTCACCCACTCGCCGAATTTCTCGCTCGTGAGCGGCCACTCAGACCAATCACGCGAGGAGAATCGGAATGCTATGTCGTCGGAGAGGCGGTAGTTCTTGAGGAGGAGCCTCGTGTTCTTCGCCCCTTTCGGCGTGTATACGTAATTCGGGCTGCGCCAACCGAGCACCGGGTCCCAGCCTTCGGCGATGACGCCGAGGTATCCTTCCCTGTCGGCCCAATGCGCGAGATCGTTGCGGTACGAGAGCTCGGTGTTGCGGAAGACGCGCGGCCAGACACCGAAGAGTCGGCGCACGACATCGCGGTGCTTCGCTACCTGTCGCTCAAATTCGCCGGGCGAATAGAAAAATGCGAGGCTGTGGTAGTACGTTTCGCCCAAGACCTCTGCACGGCCCGTCTCGATCACCTTTTTGAAGAGCTCGATCGCTTGCGGGACGTACCGCTCGAGCTGCTCGAGCGCGATACCGGAGAACGAGAAGCTCACACGCATCTCGGGATGCTTCTGCAAGAGCTCGAGAAGGAGCGATGTGGTCGGGATGTAGGATTTCGCGGCGACTTTCTCGACGATCTTGCGATTGTTGAGGTCGCTCTCGCTGCGATCATTGAAATACTCCGGGTCGTTGCCGATATCGAAGACGCGATATCGCTTCACGCGATACGGCTGATGCACCTGAAAGTAAAAGCAGACCGATTTCATGCGGAGTATCGGGTATTCACATCCTTATTTTAGCATCTCCAGCAGCCTCATCTGACGAGCTCGTGCATTATTCCATCCAATTTAACAGCCGCATCCGCCCACGTGATGAGCTCAGCCTCCTTTTTGGCATTGTCGGAGAGTGCTTCGCGCAGTGCATCGTGCCCTACGACAGAGAGGATCTTGTTGGTCATCTCGTCGATGTCCCAGAAGTCGACTTTGAGCGCATGGTGGACGACTTCGGCTACGCCGGATTGCTTTGATATGAGGACAGGCGTGCCGAGCTTCATACTCTCGAGCGGCGTGATGCCGAAAGGCTCTGAGACCGACGGCATCACGAAGAGGTCCGCCGCAAGGTACATCTCGTGCCTATCGGATCCGCTGAGAAAGCCCGTGAACAGCACGTTCTCGGAGATGCCGAGCTTCCCGGCGAGCTGCATGATGTCTTGTTCCATATCGCCGGAGCCCGAGACGACGAACATGACCTTCGGTTCGCGCTCGAGCACGCGCTTCGCAGCGCGAAGGAAATAGTCGGGGCCTTTTTGCAGCGTGATGCGCCCCAAGAAGAGCACGAGCTTGTAGCCCGCCTTCTTGAGGTGGCGCAATCGGCGCATCCCCTCGCCTGTCGGCGCGGTGCTTTCGTCGATGCCGTTATACACGACGCGGACTTTCTCTGCGGGAATACCGTACTTCTCCACAATGATTCTCTTCGTGAATTCCGACACAGCTACCACGCGATCCGCTGCCTCCATGCCCGCCTTCTCCACTGCGTACACATGGCTATTCACCCCATCCGCCCCGCCGCTTCGGTCGAATTCAGTGGCGTGCACGTGCGCGATAAGCGGCTTGCCCGTCACTTTCTTTGCTTCGATCCCTGCGCCAAACGAGAGCCAATCGTGCGCGTATATCACGTCGAACTCCTCTTCCTTCGCGATCGTCGCGCCCATCTGCCGATAGCGCTCCACTTCATCAAAAAGATTGCCCGCGTAGATGCCGCCGTGGCGCTCGCTGCGATACTTCGAGCTCGTGATGTACGGCGTGATCGGAGAATTCACCGCATACTCCGTCACTACCTCCGGCCGCTCTGCAAACACCATTTTCGCCCACGGACTCGAGACATCGAGCTTCTTCGGCATCACGAATATCACCTGGTAGCCGCGCTCGGAGAGTGATCTCGTGATCCCCTGGCATGCGACGCCGAGTCCGCCGGAATTGTGCGGCGGATACTCCCATCCGAACATGAGGATGCGGGTGGACACACGCATATTTTAGCACCCGTGTGGTACCCTCTGGAGAATGCATATGCCGAAAGCACTGGTATTCGACCTCGACAATACGCTCGCGGAGCCGCACCGGCCGCCTACTCCATCCATGATGGATAAGCTCGCGGCGCTCTCGCAGCGCTTCCCCATCGCGATCATGTCGGCGGCAAGCCTCGAGCGCATCGAGCGCGACGTACTCTCGATTGCATGCCCGAACTTTGATCTCTCGCACCTCTCGCTCTTCACCGCCAACGCCGCGCAGTGCTACATCCACAAAGACGGCGCGTGGGTAGCGCAGTACCGCTTCGGCTTTACGGATGCAGAGCGCATGCACATCCAGACGGCGCTCGAGGAAGCCACGGCCGCGACCGGCATACTCGAGGATCGTCCCCCGTATGGTCCGCAATTCGTCGACTACGAAGGGTACCTCGCATTCTCAGCGCTCGGCATCGATGCGCCGATTGACGTGCGCAGAAGCTGGGATCCGGATGGCGCGAAGCGCAAGAAAGTGCGCGCACTCCTGCAAGAGCGATTGCCCGAATTTGATATTTTCATCGGCGGCCTCACCACCATCGATGTCACGCAAAAAAGCATCAACAAATCGTATGGCATCCGCTGGTATACGGAGCACCTCGGCATCGCCGCAGCGGAGATCCTCTATATGGGCGACGCGCTCTACGAAGGCGGCAATGATGCGGTGGTGATCCCCACGGGCGTACAAACGCACCTGGTATCAGGTCCTGCCGACACCGAGAAGCGCATCGACGAGATCCTCGCTGCATAAAAAGAAAAAGGC